>JAITVH010000089.1 GCA_031285905.1 Prevotella sp. | reverse complement strand
TTTGGATTCTCTTCATTGCTCTTATCTGTCCTTGCTTCTTCATAAGATGCAAAGTTCTTATCTGATGGAAACAACTCTTCTTCCGGCATCATTACGTTTCCGGCACTATTTGCTCTGTTCAGATCGTCCGTACTTGTTATTTTATTTGCTTTATCACTACCCTTACCTTCTTTCCTTGAGTCCATACCCTTATTATTTAGTTATTCGACATATACTGTTTTAACGTTTAAAAAGAATGATTGTTTAATGCAAACCTGAATAATCAGTAGATTTTAAAACAGGAATAGAGGTATCTGTCGGATTACCTCTATTCTTTAATATTATAACCAAAAGATGCTTATAGTTAATGCACTACCGGAAAATGAGAGATACGCAAGGTAGTACATCCATAAGGGATTAGTGTCACTTCTTCTACAGGGTCGGCACCTCCTCCACTCCATGAAAACGGTAGCGGCCCAGCCATTTCATTATACAAGCCCCATCCCGGCATAAGCTTTGCCTTGACTTTCAATTCGATGGGAGCATTATCGAGCGTCCATGGATAATTTGACTTTATTTTTTCGGAGTCAACATTCACGGTAACAAGCTCATTGGCTTTATTAGTATCGAACCGATGCAATCCATAGTTCCATTTTGTAGTAGGTAAAACTTCCCAGTAGAAGTCTCCATACAACCTCTTTTCGTCACCTTCAAACTCTCTTTTATTCCACTCTTCCCCGATCTTTAATGCATAAACAAGTGGCCCACGCTGTATAGTGACAGAGTTTTCATGCCATGTATTGTCTGCTTTTATTTTCATTGGTAACTCCAATTCTACATAATCACCACTTTTCCAGTCTCTTTTTATAATCTCAATTTTGTTTCCATCCGAAGTCTTATAAACTTCGCCATTCACCTTAATAGTTGCTCCTTTTGTCCAAGTAGGGATTCTCACATGGAATGGAAAGTTGACTGTTTTTATCTTCTTGTTCTCAATACTTAGAGTGAACCTGATTTTGTTATCCATCGGGTAATAGGTTTCTTCTGTCATACGTACATCAATACCGCCTGCCACCTTTGCTTTCACCTCAGAGGGTGAGTATATTAAAGCCGCTAATCCTCCATCGGGTGTAGCATACCATAAGTTCTGAGTAAATTTAGGCCATCCCTGATGCATATTAGAAAAACAACATGGATACCCGGTAAGTGTACCATAGATAACATCTGTCTTGCCATGATTAGAATCTTCATAGAAGTTACGCGTATGACGTGTAATCATCACCTGATTGGCCTGTTGGAAATATTGTTTGTGCATAAAATCATCTGTCACTTGTGTAGGTAATGCATTAAAAGCTACTTTTTCCAGATGCTCCATATAATTGATATCTCCTGTGATTTCAACCATATTTTCAAGCGAAAACATCATTTCAACCACCGAACATAGTTCCACTCCCTGAGTCGGATTATTACCATGCAAACCTTCGTCACCGCCATACATTCCCTGGGCTTGTCCATTGAATTTCTTGATATCGGCAAAACCTTTCTTTATAGCGTCCAGGTATTTCTTATCTCCACTTTGTTGATAATAGATAATCGGTTCTTTAATCCCCTGAGCAAGATTTACACAATGTATACTATTAAAGCGCGACATGGCATCAGTTTCTGTAAACATATGAGTAAAATTATGCCCTTGCTTGTGAAGCAGTTCTCCTAACTCTATTAAAAATGAATCACCTGTAATATTGTATAACCAGTGAACAACTTGCAAATTATCTCCCACACGGAAGTTTGCCCAGAAAGTCCAGTTGCCCAGAGGTTTCGTTGGTAATGTTTCCAATTGATATTTAAAATATCTGGTTATAAAGTCTACCACTCGTTTATCTCCCGTTGCAGAATAATACTGCTGTAAGATTTTCAAGACAACCATACGTGGCCACCAGTCGGCAGAGTTATCCCTCTGTATACCATATTCATGTGGATAATCTTTATCCGGGCCAAAGTATCCATTCTCTTTCTGGCTGTTAAGAGCCCATTCGACCCATGGCTGAACTTTTGCTTTCAATTCTTTATCATCTAAGATATAAGCTAAGGGTAACAAACCGTCTATCCAGTAAGGGCCTCTCTCCCATTGGTCACCGTCTCCGCCAAGCCATCCGTTACGCTCGCCCATTACTAATGGGTACAACTCATCCATATGACCCGTTGCACCACTTTTTTGGCGTATCAGCATTTCTTCCAACCAGCCTTTTGCTTTAATTGAACCAAGAGGCAGTTCTATATATGGTTTGCGTATAAGTGGGAACCTGTTATTCAAATAATTCTGGTTATCCGTATTCTGCGCTTGTAGCATATATACTGATGTACAGCACATAATAGTTAAGAGAATCAGTTTAAAAACTTTGCTTTTCATGTTTCAAAAATGTTACATAAATATTGGTTAATAGGGTCTATTTTATAGCATTCTGATTAAGACTGGTGAAGATAACTTTTCTCACCATACTTTAAATCAGCAATCGCCAAAGCGAAAGCAAGGCAAAAGTAAACAAAAAAAGATAGATGAATTAACTGACTGAACCAAATTATATAAAGAATCCATTATTGTCTTCATTTACTTATTCACCGAAATTTTAACTAAAAAGTAACAAAGGTAACGAAAATGAGGAATTATAAATTAAGAAACAACGTTCGACGGAGTCAATTAAGAATGATGAATTTATACTCGATTTTGTCAACTAAACATTTTAACTAAAAGGTAACATAAGTAACACTTTTTCGTTTTGGCTCCGCCGATTTACGCTTCGCTCCAATTGACTCTGTCGGTTACTTTGTAATTCAATTTTCCATTGTCAACTTTCCACTTTCCACTGACTAAAGCTATAGATAAATATCTCAAAAAATTATTGAACTATTCTTTATTATACTATCTGTGTGTATACAGCCCTCAAGACCCAGTACTCGGCATCAGATTCTATATTGAAGGGATATTCTACCCATTCGTTTAACGATAAGGAAATTTGTCCGGAAACTTCTTTATATACCCCGATTTTCAAGCCTTCATTATCTATCATTATGCCAAGCTTATCAAATATGCGATGGATATTTTCTTTTACTACATTCTCATATACCATGACATCTCCACTATGGAAATCAAAGCCCGAAGGCAATGATTCCTGATTCTCCAGTTCAAATGCCAGCAAGCGGAATTTGGATGTGCTGGGTACGATTATATGGGGGAGGTGAGCAATAAACTCCGTATCTTTATATTGCCTGATAAAATCATTAATATATAATATAGGTATATAAGGTACTTTTAGTAATTGTTGGGCTATTTTTAGTTTCTCTGTTTCCAGTACCAGACCGGTATTATAATGTAACAGGTCATTTACAGATAAATCTTTTTCGATAAGGTCGGCTAGAGGAATGCCAAAAAAATTAGCAATTTTGATAATGACTTCAATTTTAGGTTCAGCTCTGAATTCTTCATAAGATGAGATGTTTCCGCGTGTGAGTTCAAATAAGTCAGCAAAGGCCTGTTGGCTCATTCCTCTTACGTTTCTTATCTTTTTTATATTTTTTCCTATCTGCGTCATAAAAAAATGCTAAAAATATTTGCAAATTAAAATTATATTAGTAATTTAGCTAAAAATATTTGCAAACATACTATTTTATTCTTTAAAAAGCAAGTTTGAAATTGAAAACGTATAACTTAGAAGCTATGAAAAAAATAATTTGCATACTATTAGTTCTTCCTTTCTTATGGCGATGTGCAGAGAAAAAAGAGAAGCCGGTTGCCTACGAAGGTAATGCTACTCTTGAGTTGAGGCTGAAAGGTAAGCGATATGATAGTCTGACATTACGTGCCAATTTTTTTCTAGACAAAAACAAGACGGGGGATAGACAATTCTATGAGAATAAAGGACGATCCGAAGACGGTTATAATTGGACTTTCCTTGTGCCTGACTCTCTCAGGCAATATGGTTTATATTGTGCGATTGAGATAAAGTCTTTTGATTTAGAGAAGGAGGAAAATTGTGTGTTATCTTTTACTGTAAAAGAAACACACCGCTGGACGTCATCATTGGCTATTCCTCTTGAGGGAAAAAAAACTGTAATAGAAGGAGTATATATTGAAACAGATACAATAGGAACTGGACATGCAAGTCTACATTATTTACCTAATAAGACCATAGCTAATCCTAGAATTATTTATGATTTATTCTATCTAAATATACCGGAAAAAGAAAGGTATACTGATTTTGAACTTGGATTTCGCTATCCTAACTATGGCTTTATGCCGGAAGATGATACAGAATATAAAAAAACGATGGAAGAGTATATCGAACTGGCAAAGAAATATCCAAATTCAGCGACTTTAGTAGATCGTGTAGTGCCAGGTAGGGGATTCAGGTCAAAGGAAGATATGAAACGACTTTTTAATAGCTTTTCTAAAGAAACACGGGGGAAATATTTTGAAGAGCACCCTTATTACAAAGAGTCCTTCTATGCTCCTGCAAAGCATATAGATATAAATAAACTGAAGCTGGTCAATTCCAGAACTGGAGAAGCAGAACCTGTGATTGCTGATAAATCCATACCTACACTGGTTATACTTTCTTGCATCGGACTAGAGTCTCATGATAAAGTAATGCCTTTCTTGAAAGAGGAAGTCGGAGATAAAACCACACCTTTCGAACTTGTATTCATTAATGTTGATTATGACAATAACGAAAGATGGAAAAAATTGCTGGAAGAGGAACAAATCCCATGGCGTAGTCTCAATGTAAAGGAATCGGATTACTGGGCACTCTCAGATACATATTTTTATTGGAATGTGTTTTCTGTGCTATATGCAAAAGATGGAAAAATAAAAGTTTTATATAGAAGAGAAAATCATGACAAGTTGGGAGAAATAATAGAAAATGTAAAAACTTTAAACTCTTAAAATCGTCGCTATGAAAAAGATTATTTGTTTATTATTAATTTCGTTTTTCTTGTGGCAATGTACTACAAATGGAGAGAAGCCTGTGGTTCCTTACGAAACTGTTTCTTTTGAATTGAAATTAGAGGGGAAAAAGTATGATTCTTTAATGGCCAGGATTTCGTATTCTTCGGTTACAGATCCAGAAAATAGACAGTATCTAAATCGAAATAAAATTATGGATATTAAGGGTATCTCTGAAGATGGATATAACTGGCTTTTCTTAATTCCTGATTCCCTGAGGCAATATAATGCTATCTGTACTATAAATACTAAAAAATTTAATAATAGGAAAAATGAAGGATACCTTTTAATATTCACTAACGAAGAGTTTGATTATATATGGGATACAAAGATTGAAGAAAAGAAAACCGTAATCGAAGCTTCTTTTACAAAAACTGAAGAACAAACTTGGGATATGCAGGGCTCGCGGAAGATTATAACAGATGTTTTTTATCAGAAAGACATCAGAAAAACAGATTAAATATTTATGATAATTATATACAATAATAGAAAATATAAACTCTTTAAATATATAACCATATGTATTTTAAAAAAATAGAATCGTTCATTTCAAAGCTCGGATACTCGGTATCATACCAGAGTTCCGAAAAGGGAATCTTCCTGATAGAAAGTGAGGGAGATGGGATCAAGAATCTCATTATCGGGGTAGCACCTCCGATCCTGATTCTGGAACAATACATATTTACACTCAAAAGCGATGATAAGGAGATACTGAAATCATTGCTGAAAAAGAACCGGGATATTATACATGGTGCATTTGTATTGGATGAGGAAGGAAAGAAAGTTATTTTCAGGTACACAATGCAGATTGAGAATCTGGACATAAATGAATTTGAAGGAGCATTAAACTCATTGGGATTATTATTAAGCGAATATTACGAACAAATTATCGAATTTTCTAAAAAATAACAGCTATGAATATTTTTAAAAGATTACTCAGAATCGGACAGGCAGAAATACATTCTGCAGTAGATAAAATGGAAGATCCAATCCGTATGACGGAACAAGGTATAAGAGAAATGCGTGCTGATCTCGAAAAAGCATTGGAATCTCTGGCTCAGATAAAAGCGATGGCAATCCGTGCTAAAAATGATAAAACCAAGAAGCAGACTGCCGCTCAGGATTATGAAAATAAAGCTATCTTGCTGATGACCAAAGCGTCAAAAGGGGAATTGGATATGGAACAGGCGGAAAAACTGGCAAAGGAAGCCCTTGCTTTGAAGGAAAGTCTGTTGAAAGAAGCTTCTACTCTGGCAGAACAACAAGAGGTTCATGAAAAATCGGCAGATGAAATTCAGAAAAATATTGATATTCTGAAATTCAATATCACGAAATGGGAGAATGAGCTTAAAACATTAAGGTCTCGTATTAAAGTGAGCAAAGCTACTAAAGAAGTGAACAAGCAAATGGCACAGATAGATAGCAACAGCACTATCAGTATGCTTGAACGTATGAAAGAGAAAGTAGAAGAGGAAGAAGCTTTGGCCCAGGCTTATGGAGATATTGCCAAGAAGACATCATCGGTAGATGAGGAAATTGATAAAGCAATAGGAAGTGATGCCGGAAAGGTGAATGACGACCTCGACGAAATAAAGAGAAAATTAGGAATGTTATAAGTTTTAGTGATTTTAATGTGAGCTATTATGCCTTGGGGTATATTGATTAGTCTCTAGATATGCCTTGGCATATAGCTTACATATTATATTTACTTATGGCACTTGTAACTGATAAAGAAAATATTTACTTTTGAATTTGTATACTATGACCGATATTTTACACAACTTGATGCATCCGTTGCCCAATGCTGTTATGACAGTTATTATGGGCATATTGGTTATCTATTGGATTTTTGTGACTGTTAGTGGCATTGGCTTCGAAGATATTGACTTGGGTTTTGACCTTGATGTTGATGTGCCCGATGCAGATGTGCCTGAAATAAGCACAGAAGGAGATGCTGACGCAGATGGTGATGTAGCCACTGAAAAAGAACCCGGCTTCTTTGTTAAAGCATTGAATTTCCTGAATGTAGGTAAAGTTCCTTTCATGCTTATTATAACTACACTCAAATTCTTCATGTGGATGGGTACACTGATAACCACATCTCTGATCAGTGTTGTATCATGGGGGCTTTGGTCATTGTTTATATTAATCCCAATTGGGATTATTGCTTTATTTTTCACTAAACTGGCAACGAATCCAATGGCAAAATTTTTCAAGGAAATCGGTTACAAAGGAGAGGAAGAAATAGACTTTCTGGGGCGTTCGGGCAAAATGCTCTCAAACATAAAGGATAAAAAAATAGGTTCAGCTGAAGTTGTTATTGATAAAAATCCAATGAAGCTGAGTGTAATGAGTATCGACGGTTCCGAGCTTAAATACGGCGATTACATAATAATAGTAGATGAGTCGGATGATAAAAAAATATATTATGTAAGCAAAGAGATAAGTATCCGGAACTTTTAAGCGATACATTATTTTATTGGTACACTTCCAAATAAAGAATAGGTCTGCACTTTCCGATTGCAATACTATCATACATATTGCTACGGTTATTATATGACCTGATAAATAGGGTAAAACTAAATATATAACATAAATTTAATAAATCTGAATCACTATGCAAGAAATTATTCTAATCGCTGTAGCATGTGTCGTTGTTGGCATTATCCTTTTTTTAGGAGTGCTGGCCTCATTCTACAAAAAAATTCCGCAGGGGAAAGCTATTGTTCGTACCGGTTTTGGAGGAACAAAAGTTGCTTTCAATAAAGGAATGTATGTTATTCCGGTTTTTCACAAAATGGAAATTATGGACATTTCCCTGAAAAAAGTACAAATAGAAAGAATGGAACATGACGGATTGATCTGTAAAGACAATATTCGGGCTGATATTAAAGTCGCATTCTTTGTTCGTGTGAACAAATCGGTAAATGATGTTATCAATGTAGCACAATCTATTGGTACATCCCGTGCCAGCGATATTGCTACACTAAAAGACATTTTTGAAGCGAAATTCTCTGAGGCTTTGAAAACAGTAGGAAAGAAATTTGATTTCATTGAATTGTATGAAGCACGTCGCGAGTTCCGTGACGAAATTATAGATGTTATAGGTACAGACCTTAACGGGTATGTGCTTGATGACTGTGCAATTGACTATTTGGAACAGACCGAGCTTAAATATTTAAGTACAGAAAATATCTTGGACTCGGAAGGCATCAAAAAAATTACAGATCTGACTGCTGCTCAAAATATTAAGGCTAACCTTATCCGTAGAGAAGAAGAAAAGGTAATTAAGAAACAAAATGTGGAGGCACGTGAAGCCATCCTTGAGTTGGAAAGACAGCTGGCTGAAAAAGAAGAAAAACAACGGCGCGAAATAGATAATGTGCATGCACGCGAAGAAGCTGAAATACAAAAAGTACGTGAAGAAGAACGCCTGAAATCTGAGACTGTAAGAATCAGTACAGAAGAAAGCCTAGCAGTACAGGAAGAAAACAAGCTTCGTCAGATCGTTATTGCTGAGAAAAATAAGCTGCGTACCGAAGCTGTAGAAACAGAACGCGTAGAAAAAGACCGTGCGTTGGAACAAACAGAACGCGAAAGAATTGTCACTCTGGCTCAGATAGAGAAAGAACGTGTAATTGAGGTTGAGAAAAAGAATATCCAGGATGTTATTCGTGAACGTGTACAACTTGAAAAAGGTGTAGTGGAAGAAAAACAAAACATGAGGGATATCGAAGAATTCAGAACAATCGACCGTCAGAAACAAGTTGGGATAACTGAAGCCAGCCAGATTGCTGAACAACGGTTGATCGAAACTGTTAAGCAAGCAGAGGCTAAAAAATTGGCTGCAGAAGAAAAAGCAAAAGAATTATTGATTGAAGCGGAAGCTCAGAAAGAAGCGTCAGTTAAGCAAGCTGAGGCCCGTAAAATATTGGCCGATGCTAAAGCACGTGAAGATGCAACTTACGGGTTGGCGGAAGCAGAAGTAATCAAAGCAAAAGCTGATGCCATGGAGCAACAGGGAATGATGGAAGCAACTATCATAGAGAAAAAAGCGAAAGCTGAAGCCACAGGTATAGAGGCCAAAGCCGAAGCTAATAAGAAACAAGGATTGGTAGAAGCTGAAGTTACCCGTGAAAAAGCGCTTGCCGAAGCTACAGGAATCGAAGAAAAAGCTGCTGCAATGAAGAAACTTGACGGTGTGGGTAAAGAGCACGAAGAATTTAAATTGGCATTGCAGAAAGAAAAAGATGTGGAACTGGCTCAGATCAATATCCAGAAAGACATTGCCGAAGCTCAGGCGCATGTACTTGCCGAAGCGCTTAAGAATGCGGATATCGATATCGTGGGTGGAGAAACTATGTTCTTCGAAAATATCGTTAAGCAGATATCAAATGCCAAAGGCTTTGACCGCTTAGTAAATGAAAGTTCAAATGCTACCCAGATTAAAAATGCTTTATTAGGTGATGGTGAAACAGAAGGAGATTTACTCGACCGTATCCGTTATTTTGCTGAAAAGACAGGAATTTCGACAGATGATATTAAAAACCTGAGCATTGCTGGACTTATTCTGAAAATGCAAAGTCAGACAAGCGATAAAGAAGATAAAAGCTTCTTGAGCAACCTGATGAGTATGGCTAAAGCAATGGGAATCTCTAACAAAAAATTAGGATAAACTACACTCCTTTCCTGCACCTCACATAAAAGGGGTGCAGGATATTAAAAAAATAAAGACAAAAATATTTGATCCTCTAATAAAATATTATGAAAGATATAATAAAAATAATGCTCTCTATTATCGTATTGTTTATATCATTATTTGCAAAAGCACAGAACGAGTTTGAAATAAAAGGAAATCCGATAATTACACATAAACTAACAGCCGATCCGGCGACCCTTGTCCATAATGACAAATTATACCTATATGCAAGTGAAGATCCTTACGATCCAAATGCAAGAATCCCTAATCCTCAAAATTGGTTGGTATTTTCTACTACTGATATGGTGACATGGATAGAGTATCCCATTCCGCTAATGAAAGAGGCATTTAAATGGGCTTTACCGCAAGACAATGCTTGGGCTTCGCATGTAGTGGAACGCAATGGTAAATTCTATTGGTATGCTTCAATTGGTGGCTTCTTCAATAGAGAAAAAAGTATTGGGGTGGCTGTGTCGGATTCTCCAACCGGGCCATTTGTTGATGCTATAGGAAAACCTTTAATAACCAGCAGTACCCTTGATGCACCATCAAGATGGGGCGATGTTGATCCCTCTGTTATTATTGATGATGATGGACAAGCATATATATTTTGGGGTGGTGGACAATGCTGCTATGCAAAACTGAAAGAGAATATGACAGAGATAGATGGTGAAGCCCGGACAATTGATCTGCCTGGATTTTTTGCAGGTGCATGGGTTCATTACTACAAGGGGAAATATTATCTCTCATTTGGGCAGGGAAATCTTACTACAATAGGGTATGCTATGAGTAAAAGCCTGGATGGGCCTTGGGACTATATAGGTCAAATAGGTTCTCCGGCCAAAAACTGTGTTACATATCAGCATGCAATAACCGAGTTCAAGGGCGAATGGTATTTCTTCTATCATAATGGAGCGATTCCCTTTGTTGGCGGAAATTTCAGACGAGCCGTTTGCATTGATAGATTGTATTATAATGAAGATGGAACTATACAGAAAGTACAAATGACCGACAACGGCATTTTAAGTACAAAAGAAGATGCACAAAAAGCCATAAACGAGAATAGGAGATCTATCTGAAATAAATGGAGAGATAGTCGGAATAAAAAATGAATATCAATATGCAGGATTTGAACCAAAATATAAGGGAAGTGCCGGAGGCTGTTAATACAATTGAAGATAGGGATTTGTATAAGACATATTTCAATGATGATCAATATTATATTGAAAAGTTTGAAAAATATCGCAATGGTAAGAGATTTTCCTTTAATATATGGCCTTTCCTATTTGGACTGTACTGGTTTCTTTACCGGAAAATGAATTTAGAAGCTTTTATCATCTATGTTGTATATCTTGTTGGAGGTTTTATATTATACTTTAGGGTATTTACGCCGATATCTTCCTCTCGTTTTTACATTCTTCCTATTGTGTTGTTTTTTAATTTGATACTAGGGTATCTGGGTAATTATCTTTATCTAAGGAAAGCAGAACGCCAGATTAAGAATTATAAAGATAGATACTCAAATAATACAGAAAAACTATTACAACTTTCATTATATAAAAAAGGAGGGAGTAGTGTCAATGGTGTTATTATAGGATACCTTATATCTAGTGCGATAACAGTTATAATAATAGCTGTTTTATTTTTACAATTGTTTTAATTGTATTCTATAATTGAGAACAGAAGAGAAATAATTAAAAACAATAAAATGAAAAAGATATTCTTAATATTATCAATATTATTCACTGCTGTTTTTGTTGTATCATGTCAGGATAAAACAACATATATAGTAAAAGGTAAGGTAAATAATGTTGCAGACGGGACGAAGGTTTATCTGTATGACGATCTTTATAGAAAAAATATAGTGGACAGTGCTACCATTAAAGACAATAAATTCGCATTTGAAGGAAAGCTTGAAAAACCTGTAATGCGAAATTTAAAAGTCGAAGGTACAGGTCTCAAACAGGAAGATATAGCCGAAGGGATGGATGTGGATGATATCGCCTATATTTCGACTCTCTTTGTTTTAGAATCTGGTAAAACAATAAACTTGCTTGTTGATAATAAAGGATATTTTACGACAAGAGGTTCGTCCCTGACACAGAAACATGTCACTTTTTGGAGTGAGTTGTCAGCTACAGGAGCACCGGACTCCGATGGCATTGTGAATATGATAAAAGAGAATAAGGACGACGCCATAGGTTTGTTTTATTTTAGTAATATTATAGAGTTTGTCTGGCCTGACTCCAAAACATTGAAAGAATTGTATCCTTTATTTTCAGACAAATATAGAGAAAATAAGAACCTGGATGAGGTATTGGACTATATAGCGAATTTGGATAATATGGCTCCTGTTGGTACAAAATATATAGACATACAGGCAAAAACACCGGATAGGCAAAATATAGCTTTATCGGACTATGTAGGAAAAAAAGATGTTGTGCTATTACATTTCTTTAAATGGTCAGGATTGGTTTCCGACAAAGATTACACTTACCTTAGAAATGCATATGCAAAATATAAGGACAAAGGATTTGAGATTGTAGGAATATGGTTAGATCCCGATAAAGAAACATGGAAAGAGATTCTTGAAGAAGATAGTTTGACCTGGCCACAAATGCAGGATACAAAGCAAATTAATCAAATTATTAAAACTTATGCACTATTCGATGAGCCTCGTACAATACTCATAGATAAAGAGGGAACAATTGTGGATAGAGAGATCCCGAGGAATGAATTAGATGTAAGGCTGAGCAAACTTTTGAAATAGATAAAAACATTTAAGGGTAAATATAAATACTCGTTAAAATAACAACATATGTCAACAGATATAAAACCGGTTGAAACATTAGAAGCAGGAACTTATGAAATCATAAGGAAACGTTTACAAAACCAAAAAGATATTCTTTCTCAACGGCTCAACTCATTAAATGGTGCCCGGAAAGATGTTTTTTCCTCAACAGATTTTTCATTAATAGCCAATCAACGCATAAATACGGAGAACAATTGTGTCTCTCGAGGAATTATGGCCTTTGGCAACCTGTGTATATTTGGATACAATGTTCATTTTGGTTTGAGGGCAGATATTAAGTTAAGCGATGTCTTTAGTATATATCTGTTTGAAAATAACCAGTTTGTGCCACAGTCGCTGGAATTGATTGAAGATCAGGTTTTTATGACTGATTATAATAATCTATACAAGTATTATCGGGATTCTATATTCTCAAGGTTTAGGAGGACAGAAAATTACTTATATATGATCTTTCAGGCTAGTAAGAATATAAATGACCTGAAAGCATTCAAATGGCTGATAAACGGAAATAAGCTTATTTATCAGGACGACCGTAGCATACATGAAGTTTTAAAAGCTCCTCAGCATGAATTTCAATGGACAAAAACAAGCTTGGAAGACAGACGCTTGGGAGTTCATCCTCATATTTCTATTCTTGATAAGGTTTTTATCGAAGCCATAAATGGCGATATCACATTTAAAATAGAAAATAATACCGATACAGGTAAAGGTATTTATTCGGAAAAAGTAGAGAATAAAGATCAGCAACTGGATGACGCAGAATATTATTATGCTGATCTGGGCAACTTAATCTTAGTTAGAATTAAGCCATATCAGGAAGATTTTCGTGCTTTCGTATTCAATACCCGTACCAAAGAAGTAAAAAATATAAAAATGTTGAATGATGCAGGTATATTATTACCTGACAATCATGGTATTATTTTTCCTAATGGGTACTACCTCCAAAATGGAGAATATAAAATATTTGAGAGTGAACTTAATAACTTAGAATTTTTCAGAAAAGTAATCTCTCCTAATGGAGAAGATTATTTTTATATATTCTACCAGAATGAACGGAATATCTATGTGCTTATGTCTTATAATATTATCAGACAACAGGTAGAAACACCTATAATTTGTAATGGGCACACTATATTCAGGGATGGCACATTGATCTTTTTCCGTTCTGAACAGGAAGCTACGCGCCATCATCAGGTACAGATATGGCAAACGCCTTATTCATTGCAACTCAAAGAAAACACCGAAAAGAAAGATAATATACTATATAAAATAGGTAATAAAGATATTGTGAAAGCAATGGCTGAGTCTCAGGAAGTGATTCAGCTCATAAATAAAGAAGATACTTACGAAGGCCTGTATGAAGATATTGTAAAGAAATCAAATGATGTTGTAGATACTTATTTCTGGATAGGAGACGAAGCTACTTATAAACTATCAGAACTGCTTTTAGAAATAAAAAATATAGCTAATACGGCAATAGATGAATTCGAAAAAGTAAAAGCACAGAAGAAACATGCTACAGAGATTCTGGAATCGACAATAAATAAAGTCGATGCTTTACTTTTCTCCATAAAGAGTGCAAAGTTCAATTCTTTGGATACTCTTGTCAAATTACTTGCCGATACCCGCCGTATGCAAGGCGAAGTAATCGAGCTCAATAATGAAAGGTATATTGATACGGCAAAAATTGAAGAGTTAAAGAAAACATTGGCTTCTACTGGTAGCAAATTGTCAGAGAAGACTATTGAGTTTCTTTTGCGTGATGAAGCATTAATCCCATATGAAGAAAAGGTTAATAATCAGCGTGCTGAAGTCGAAAAAGTACAAAAAGTAATAGATGCGAATAAGATAGAAGATAATTGTAAATTGATATCTTCTGAACTTGAGCTGTTAATTGATATACTTAACAGCCTTAAGATTGAAGATACAACTCAGACCACGAAGATCATAGAAAAAATATCTTTGATATTTGCTTCGTTGAATGAAGTGAGGGCTCAATTGAAGAAGCGAATAGATTCGCTAAAGAATAAAGAAGCTGCAGGAGAGTTCCGGGCACAGCTTACTTTACTTGAGCAAAGTATAGTGAATTATCTAGAACTGGCAACCAGTCCTGAGAAATGCGATGAATACTTTACTAAAGTAAGTGTTCAGGTAGAAGAACTTGAAAGCAAGTTTGCTGATTTTGACGACTTCATTATTATTATAGGAGATAAACGTAATGAAGTTATTAAAGTATTTGATAGCCGTAAAACACAACTGATAGAGCAAATAAACAGGCGCACAGCCTCTTTAGAGCAAATAGGATTGCGGGTATTAAAAAATGTAGAAAATAAGGCGCAGTCATTTAAATCGAAAGAAGAAATTCAAGCTTTTTATTCTACTGACCTGATGGTAGATAAGGTGAGAAAGTTAGTAGAAGACCTTAAAAACCTTGGCGATGTATCAAAAGCTGAAAATCTGGAAAACAGCTTGAAAACTTCTCTTGAGGATGCGCTCCGTATTCTTAAGGATAAAACGGAATTATTTGTTGATGGGGAAAATATTATATCTCTTGGCAATTATAAGTTTGCCGTAAATAAGCAAACGCTAGATTTGACCGTAGTGCGCAGAGATGACAGGTTGTTATATCATCTGACAGGTACTAACTTCTTCCATGAATTGAAGGATGAGGCAATTAATAAATACCGTGATATATGGGAACAGGAAGTTGTTTCTGAAAACAAATTAGTCTATCGTGCCGAATATCTGGCATATCAGGCCTTTAATGAATGGCAAAAGGATACTAAATTTGATATAAAAACTTTCATTGCGCATAAACTTGAACAAAGCTACTCTGAATCATATCTTAAAGGAGTGCATGATTTTGATGCGATCAGAATTTATGAGAACCTTATATCGATATATGAGCAGTTAGGAGTTTTATCCTTTCGCCCTCAGATAAGAGTTGCGGCTCAATTGTTCTGGTATAGTGTCAATCCTGAAGAGAAAAAGCTTTTGAGGGGACTTATAGTATCTGCAAACAATGTATTGAAGGCTTTCCCGGCTTCCAACAATTACCAATATGTGATTAAGCACATCGAGGATATGTTTGTCAAATGGAATACGATCTTCAATTTCTCCCGAATGAAAGCACATAGGATTGCTCTCTATCTGTTTAGTGAGTTTGCCAATTCATCTTCGTTTACAGTAAGCGAACAATCGAAAGAGCTTGAAGACAAATTTCATGCTTACCTGAAAGAGCAAAAATTGACAGAGAGTTTCAATTCAGATTTGGCAGATGAGTCATTTAGTGTAGTGGAACGTTTTTACCTTACCCGCAACTGGTTATTATCTTTTATTGACTTATCGGATGATTATACAAAATATAAAAAATATGTAGGGGAGACATCTTGTCAGTTATTGTTGAATGAGCATCAGTTTGAAGTGCGTTACAGCACTGACAGAATTATGATAGACGATTTAAGAGGGAGCCATCCTGTGATAGTAAATAATATATATGAAATTGATTATCATGAGTTCATTCTGAAAATGATTGAGTTTACGGATGTAAGTGTTCCGACATTCAATGATTTCACCCAAATGAAAGAAAAACTTGTGATGGGTTTCAAAAAATCATTAAAGATAAACGAACTGATACCAAGGGTATTAACCTCATTTGTGCGTAATAAACTGATTAATCAAACTTATCTGCCTCTTATAGGCGCTAATCTTGCCAAGCAGTTAGGCGTTGCAGGCGAAAGCAAGCGTACTGCCCGTATGGGAATGTTGCTTCTTGTTTCGCCTCCGGGATATGGTAAGACTACATTGATGGAATATCTGTCTAATATAATGGGCTTGAATTTTGTTAAAATAAATGGGCCAACCATCGGTCATTCCATTACGTCTATCGATCCGGCGGAAGCCAAAACCTCAGGGGCGAGGGAAGAGCTGAAAAAGATAAACTTATCGTTTGAGATGGCTGATAATGTAATGCTTTATATTGATGATATTCAGCATTGTAGTTCGGAGTTTCTTCAAAAATTCATATCATTGGCAGACGGGCAGCGTAAAATGGACGGAATATTTGAAGGGGAAAGCAAGACATATGACCTACGTGGAAAACGTTTCTGTGTAGTCATGGCTGGAAATCCATATACCGAAAGTGGAGAAAAGTTCCAGATACCTGATATGTTGGCAAACCGCGCCGATGTTTATAATCTTGGAGATGTGATTGGTGGATCAGATCATTTATTCAAGCTCAGTTTATTAGAAAACGCAATTGTTGAAAATCCGTATTTGCAGAAGATTGCAAGTAAGAGTTTTACTGATTTTTATAATCTGGTAGATTATATAGAGACAAAGGGTGATCTGATGCCGGATTTAGAAGGTAATCATACTCAACAGGACATAGATGATTTTATAGCTGTGGTAAAAAATAGCCTCAGGGTTAGAGATGTAGTATTAAAAGTTAACCAGAATTATATTGCCAGTGCAGCTATGCAGGATGCTTATCGTACAGAACCTTCTTTTAAGCTACAAGGATCGTATCGTAATATGAATAAACTGGTGACTCAGATTGTACCGTTGATGAATATACGTGAGATCAATGAACTCATCCTGTCCCATTATGAAAGTGAATCGCAGACACTGACTTCCGATAGTGAAGCCAATATGCTCAAATTGAGAGAAATTGCTGATATGCTGTATGATGGGGAGAGAGAAAGATGGAACCATATTAAGGAAATATTTAATAAGAATAATAAACTGGCTGGTATTGACCAGAATAATCAGGCAGGACAGGTAATTGCGCAATTGGCGGAATTTAATGATAATCTGGCAGGGATAAAGAAAGCTATTACTAAAAAATAAATACTACTGAAATGAAACACATCACATTCTTAATCTTTGCTATACTGGTATTATGTCAAGGATGTACTCCCAAAAAGCCAGTAATGGATGAGCCTAAAGTTGACGAAAGAGCCGAGCTGTTGAGTATTGTTGCCCGGCTGGCCGGATATCAGGAATACAATATGACAATCTTTAAACTTTATACGGATAAGATAGAAAAACATTTCGGTACTTATAAAGATCATGAGGTGGTACAATTTGCAAAAAAACTACGGAAAGAAAGAAATGTCATGTATGATGCTATAATGGCAATGGCTGTTCATCTTGACGAAAATCTGGATCCACGAACAGAGTTCACTGACGAAATTCCCGAATCGAGATGGGGAAAAGATAATGCGTATGAATTCGTGCGTTTATTAAAAACCTTTTACCAAGACGCCAAATGTAAAGAATTCTTTGAGGAGAACAAAGGACTATATGAAGAGGCAAGTGCAAGATTCCGTCCCATATACGAACAAATTGATCTGGACTGGTATAGCAGGTTTTATGGAAAAGAGCCATCGGAAAAATTTATTGTTATAAACGGGCTGGGAAATGGAGGCAGCAATTATGGAACATCCGTTAACATTCCTGAGAAAAAAAAGGAAGTTTACGCTGTTATGGGCGCATGGACTACGGATAGCTTGGGAATGGTTGTTTTTAATATGGATAATTACTTTTCTATTTTACTTCACGAATTCAATCATTCTTTTGTAAATTATTTACTGGATGAAAATAAAGAGCCATTTAAAGAAAGCGGTGAAAAAATATTTAGCATCTTAAAAGACGAAATGACAAGACAAGCTTATGGTGAGTGGACATCAGTACTAAACGAAGCATTAGTAAGAGCAGCTGTGATTAAATACATGAAAGACCATAATTACAGCCAGAAAAGCATTGAAGATGAAATAAATACTCAATTGAGCAAAAACTTTGCATGGATAAAAGAACTTGTCAATGAGTTGGATAATTATGACAAACAACGGGATATTTATCCTACATTGGAGAGCTATATGCCAAAACTTGCAGAAGCTTATACCACCTATGTAGAGATATCAAAAACGTATGATGAGAAAAGGCCAAAGATAACCTCCATCAATGAATTTGTTAACAGAGACATGAATGTAAGTGCATTGACAAAGAAAATAACGATTAACTTCGATATGCCCTTATTGGATGACGATTATTCTATCCATTATGGAAATAAAGGGCAAGAATCTTTTCCCAAATTTGAAAAGATAACGTATTCAGATGATAAAAAATCGGTGATTATTGAGGTAGAACTTGAAAAGGGCAAAGAATATCAATTTGTTTTAGTTGGAGATGGATTTAGATCGCCTGAAGGCATAGGTATAAAGGATTATGAGGTAAATTTCAGTACAGCTAAATAATATTACATATATATAGTTTTTTTAAAGTGTTTTTCATCATACCCTTTACTACAAGATGGTGAAAAGGGAGGATTGTATAAAAATATAGATAACCCAACCAGTAATGGAATTTTACCAGAGTGATTACATTTATTTCTTGCTGTCCATCACCTACATCTTGTATTAAAACTGATAGGTATGCATCCAAATGTTTATCAGAAAGAAGCATTACAGTTTCATTTTCAGATTTGTCAACAATGGATATAAAATCATAATTTTCACCATTCCTTATACATTTTTCTAATTCCTGAAAACTATCATTATTATCAGTTCTCAATCCGAGAACTTTCACAATTGAATTACGGATTTTAAATAAATTATCTACCCATTTAGGCATCACAGTCCAAAAAGATACCAGAATATCATCAGGAGTTATTTGACTATTGGCTTTTGCAATACAGCTATATGTGTCAGTGTAATTTACTGGTAAATATCTATTGACCAGTGAGTAGGTTGGAATGTTTGTTCTGTTAATCTTCATAAATGGAAATTTTAACCATATGTATTTATCAGCCAAATCGCTAAAAACAAGGCTATCAATCCTGTAACAATGGCTGAAATTATTTTAATCACACTATATGGCCTATCGCCTGTAACTCTTCCTGTTCTACCGTTGACAAAGAAATGATAGAGCTTATTTTTGTAGGTATAGGAGGACATATAAATGGGTAATAGGATCAGCTTAAATTTTATATCACTGAATTTCGTGCTCTTAGATGTAACGCGCTGATGGTCTCCTCCAATATCCCGGCGGACAGCATGATCAATGGCCGACTCCATTTTTCCTTTAGCTATTTTGAATCCGTCGGGCATACTCAGCACATATTTCTCAGTGATAAAACCGCTCATAAAGCGATTGTCTGTTTCTACCATGTTCATGGTGTCCCAATTCTCTATCTTGTTTAGTATGGGGGTAGGAATCATTTTAGATGCCGGGACCATTATATCATCAAAAAACAAAGAGACGTGTCCACTGCAATATGTCCATCGTGTACGTGTTACTGTTCTCCTGTTTTTGCCGCTACCTACTGTCGTAGTGTAATTTACTCCACGTTGGCCTGTATAGTCGGTATTTGTTTGTGCATCATACGTCCAACAGGGGATATATACTCCTTGTAATCGATTGGATAATAGGGCTCGTTTTTTTAACTTATTCGGTGCAAACCATAAGCTTTTCAACCAGATATGAGTATAGTTGTTGGAATCTGTTCCTGAAAATTTAAAGGGTAAAAGATAAGATGGTTGTATAAGCCGTTCCTCATATAAATCGGTTTCAATAATTGGTGTGTTACAATATGGGCATTCTACCGATTTCATGTTTTCATCAAAAGTAGATTCTGCACCACATTTATGGCAATTTAAAACTTTAGTAGATTTAATATTCAGTTTCTCGAAATCGTATGCATATTTTTCGAAATCGAGTTCCTGTACTACATCTACTACTTTTGCATCTATTGGAGTATCAGTTTCGCAATAGTCGCAATGAAGAAAAGTAGTTCCCGGCTTGTATTTCAGGGCAGCACCACAATTTGAACACTGGTATGTGTCACTGCCCGGAGGTAAAATATCGGTTGTATCCGCCATCCTTACTTAATTATTTAGGTAGCGGTGGAGGGGTCATTGTCCAAAGATCATCCAAATCCTGTTGGTCTCCCGCATGTCCCCAATCGAATAATCCTTGTTTCCATACAAGAGTATCTTTTTTAAGTATTTGTCTGGCTACCAGATCTTGCAACTCAAATTTAGAAAAAGGCCCGGCTTGTTCACTTTCTATTACTACATAATAGGTTACTCCTGTAGGTATTGGTGGTGGGGTAGGCGTTTGGTTATTTTGGTTTTGGTTAGCAAAAGCCTGTGTCATTTGGTGAGCCATGGTCATACCTGCTCCTAATCCGATACCCATTCCTGCTGTACCTGAAGGATTTTCTGCAGCCGCTTCCATTGCTTTTGCTGCTTTTAGTTTGGTTAGTTTATCCAAATCGATCTTATCAAGACGGCTGAGTTCAAATATTTCTTTCTTGACATCATCAGGCATTGATATGTTTTCTATCAAAAATTTGGTAACATCCATACCATATACAGCAAAGTCTCCTTTCATGTAGTTGAAGATTGCCTCTGAAAGTTCATTTAGGTTTGCGGCATAAGATTCTACCGGAATATGAGATTCTCCTGTAGCATCTGTAAACCGAGTTACAATAATACTTTTTAGTTGTTCTTTGATATGTTCTGTTGTAAATTGTTGGTTTGTGCCTACAATTTCCTTAATAAAGGTAGGTGCATCTGTAATCTTAAATGTATAGATACCGAAAGCTCTGATTTCGACCATACCGAAGCGGTTGTCATTTAAGATTATTGCATTTTTTGTACCCCATTTCTGGTCAATAAAATTCTTTGTACTAACAAAATAAACTTCGGCTTTGAAGGGACTGTTAAATCCGTATTTCCAACCTTGTAATGTACTTAGGATAGGTAGATTCTGAGTGCTAAGTGTATATGTCCCGGGCGAAAAAGTGTCGGCTATCTGTCCTTCATTTACAAAAACTGCGATTTGCCCTTCACGAACAACCAGTTTCGCATTGTTTTTTATTTCATTATTATGCCTTTCAAAGCGAAATACGATGGTATCTTGTGTATTGTCGAGGAATTCAATTATATCAATCAATTCACCTCTTAGTTTTTTAAAAAAACTCATATCTGTTATTATTAGTGTTTATTATTTTCTTCAAATATATAATTTTTTATTTGATCTGCCATCTTTGGCTAAAGACCTATTGCTTTACTGCCCGATTTATTATATTGAAAATATATCCTTGATATGGAGTTCTGCAATAGTTAATTAACAAATTATCATATATTAGGTTATAATCATAAGGCTAAAAGCATAATTTATTATTTTTTTATTTATATTTGCATACAGAAGCAATAAGCTATACACACCTTTTTTAACATAACATAACATGAAAAACAAATTTAATTTGCCGTTGCTTGCATTTTTATGCATGTTTTCCCTTTTTTTTACACAATGCTCTGATGAGCAGGAAAAAGTACCATCACTAGAAGTAGGCCAGAATGATATTTCATTTGTCCAGGCAGGTGAGTCTAAATCTATCTCAGTGATTGCCAATAATAGCTGGTCATATAAGGTTTCGAATGGTGATGAAAAATGGCTGACATTATCTAAATCTGACGAGGCATTAAATATCACGGCTAAGATTAATGAGGATGCCTCTCTGCGTAAGGCAACTATAACCATAACTTCGGCTGGTCTGTCAGAGACTGTAAATGTTTCCCAATTTGGAAAAAATATTGAAATTATTCCATCCACAGGGTTAATTAACTTATTGTTCTCGGATAAAGAATTTGATTTTATTATATCAAGTAATGCCGAATATGAGATAATAATCGAAGAGGGTGCTACTTGGTTGAAAGAAGTGGAGAAACCCGAGGCTAAATCAAGCGGATCTACAGATAAAACGCATTATTTTGAAACAGAAGAAAATTTTGAAGATCAAGCCAGGTCTGCAAATTTGACGATAAAACAAGTAGGAGGAAATAAACAGACAACTGTTAAAGTTTCGCAGAAAGCTTATAATGCAGATGAAGAACCTCCACTACCTGTTGATGATATTAAGATAGCCTTGAAAAGCGTTTGGGCTAGTTCAGAACATTCTGGTGACCCTATATCAAAAGCTGTAGATGATGACCTTAATTCATTTTGGCATTCAGAATGGGGAACTTCAACATGGCCGATAACTGCAGTATTCTATTTTGATGAGGCTGATTATATTGATTACTTGACATATACTCCACGCACTGACCATCGGAATGGCAGATTTAAAGAATTTAATCTATATGTGTCCTATACTCAAAATCCTAATAGGGATAATGCAGATCATTGGGAGTTATATGATGTCTATGACTTCGAAGGAAGTGGCGATCCTTCCGATGTTGAATTTAGGCCTGCATTAGAAAATCCTACTGCCATCAAATTTGAGATACTTTCCGGCGATGGGGATAATTCGAATGGGTTTGCCAGCTGTGTAGACATGTCATTCTATAAGAAACGTACGTTTGATGTTGACTTAACCCGCTATTTTGTTGATGATATTTGCTCGGCTGTTAAACCAGGAATTACTAAAGAGGAGATATTGGCAAGTGAAATGCCGCATTTCTTTAAAAGTTTGGCATTACAAATGTTAGATCCGGATAATGAATATTCTTCGTATAAAATAAATGACTATCAAGCCTACCGTCCGGTAGAAGATTTAGCAAAAGAATTGAAAACCAGCACTTATAATCAATATGAGAATCCTACAGGTATATGGTTTGAAGAAGGAAAAGATATTTATGTATTAGTTTCAGATACGAGAGGAGAAAAAATCGCGCTTAAATTACGAAACTGGACAACCGAAACTACTGTGACTTTTCCTTTAAAGAAAGGAATCAATTTGATTCGTCCGACTTTTTCGGGACAAACATATATTAATTATTTCACAGCAAACTATAAGACAGCAGAGCCTATTAAATTACATATTGCAGGTGGACAAATTAATGGCTATTTCGATCGTAACAAAAATACGGCAGAAGAGTGGACTGGTATTCTTACCGATGCAGCCGGAGACCATTTAGATATAATTGGTGACTATACTAATTTGATATTTCATATACCATCTCTTAAGAGATATTGTCCTACAGAAGGTATGAGGTTGATAAAATTGTATGATGAAATAATTGAAATGCAATTTGATCAAATGGGACTATTCAAATATGACAGAGTCCCTAAAAATCATATGCTGGGAAGAAATATGCCTGATGGCTTTATGCACGCAGATGGAATAGGTGCTGCGTTTAATAACAATACGATGAATAGTATTGGAAGTCCATCAGCTATAGTGCAAGGTGATAATAATTGGGGTATAGCACACGAATATGGACATGTGAATCAGATAAGGCCGGGATTAAAATGGGTTGGAACGGCAGAGTGTACAAATAATATCTATTCGTCGTATGCCCAATATATGCTGACATCTAAATATAGTAAATTGCATCTGCGACTTGAGCATGAAGATAATATATGCATTGAAGGTGGGCCATCAGTTATAGGAGGACGTTTTAATTGCCATTTGCATTATGGTGTATTAAAAGGACATAATTGGTTATTCCAGTGGGGACAAGATGGGGAGAGCGATCATTTTGTAAAACTGGTTCCTATGTGGCAATTGAATTTGTATTTTAAAGTTGCAGAAAATACTCTTTGGTACAAGCCTGATTGGTTTGGTGATATAAGTGAGGATACGCGTAATGCAGATGATATCAATCTAACTCATGGAGAGCATCAAATGAACTTTATCAAACGTGCATGCGAGCATACCGAAACAGATCTGACTGAGTTTTTTGAGAAAGCAGGACTATTAAAACCTATCGATAAGGAAATTGACGATTATGGTAAAGCACGACTTTTGATTACAGACGAGATGTGTAATGAAGTAAAAAACTATGTGAGAGGTAAAGGATGGGCTAAACCGGAAGGAATAATTAACTATATCAGTGGCAATACTGTCAGTATATATGCTAACAGGTATACTGTTTCGGGTATATTAAATCAGGGCGTTTCCGGTTCTGGGACAACCCGTACTGTAAGTCATAGTGTTTGGAAAAATGCAGTAGTTTATGAAACTTATGCCGGAGATAACTTGGAGAGGATAACAATGGCTGGAACAGGTACTACCGATAATTCTTCAACAATTGTACCTTATCCGAGTGGTTCGACTAAGATTGTTGCTGTATCCTGGAATGGTGATCGTTACACAGTATTTGAATAAAAAAATAGGGTTTAGATAAAATATATTCCAAAACAAAAACTTGAGAGTTTATCTCAAGTTTTTGTTTTTAGAAATATATACAAGGCAAGAGAAATAAGTATAAAAATATTTGAAATAATAGGCTAGAAATTAGTAAATTATTGTTATTTTTGTGGAAATAAATAAAAGAGGCCTCGCACTATTCCAAATTACGAAAAAAAGTCATGCGAACTTCACAGCTCACATGACCTCACACTTCACAAACTACACAAAACTTGCGGTTTTCCTTAACTATTAAAAAAAATCTAAACTAGTGCTACTAAATTTATAAAACTGTAAAAGTATGTTTGGGCATTTATTTTTTTATCATAAATCTCTTTTACTAGTCTCCGACCTCCAGTCTTATTCTTTACTGATGTAAAAGTACTCCATAGAAATAATAAAATAAGTCCGTTTTGTGTGTTTTTTGTGGTAATATTGTTTCTATTTTAACCTTTTCGAAACGAGTCGTTTTCATTTATCAAAATTTCAATAAGTATAATGTCTTTATTTTTTCATTTTTTGAAATAAATTTAATTGCTTGTTGTGTATAGTGTAAAAATTAGAGATTCTTTTGTACCTTTCATTTATAAATATAAGTTTCATAATATAATCTATTTTTCCGTTACTGTTATTTCATATGTTATAAAACACGAATTACTTTTTTTACTTTTTTATTGCATTGATTTATAGTTGTTTATTCTAATTTTATATCCTGTGTGCGCGCACATGTTGCTTATCTGGTAAATTTATGATACTTTTGTCTTTGTTTGTGTGCGCGCACATATTAATTGTAGCCAAATGAAAAGTAATACTAACATACGAATAATAGATATAGCCCGATTAGCAGGAGTTTCGACAGGCACAGTCGACCGTGTATTGCATAATAGGGGAAAAGTCTCAGAAGAGAAGAGACAAAAGGTTGAGAAAATATTGAAAGAACTAAATTACGAGCCCAATATGGTCGCACGTTTTTTAGCTTCTAAGCGAAAATATGCTTTTGCTATAATATCGCCTACTTTCTCTACTGGTGACTACTGGGAGTTGGTTTGTAATGGAATTGACAGAGCTACGGCCGAATTAAAGAAGTTTAATATAAGCACTGAATATTTTCGTTTTAATCAATATGACCGTAATTCTTTTTTTGATGCAGTAAAAGCCTTTCGTAAAAAAGAGTATGACGGCGTATTAATTGCAACTCTTTTTGGCCCTCAGGTTATAAATCTTTCGAAAGAATTAGATAAAGAACAACTACCTTATATATATATAGACTCCAATATACCGGGACAGAATAATCTGGCATATTTTGGTGGGGATTCTATAGGTAGTGGAAATATTGCTGCAAAATTATTATTAGGAGAGACTGGTAAAAATGCGAATGTATTTATTGCCCATATTCGATTCAAACACAATGAAATATCTGTTCAAATGAAAACCAGAGAACAGGGTTTCATGGATTATTTGAAAAATAATGGATTTGCAGGTAAAGTATTTCATATAGAAATCAATCCAGATGATTATCAAAGTAGTATAGAAGTAATAAAAGAGATAGTGGACCAAAGTTCGACGCTTGTTGGTGGTATTGTGTTAAATTCCCGCATATATGAACTAACTAAAGTTTTGGATTATATGGATTCAAAATATCGGGATAAAATAAGATTGATTGGACATGATGCAATTGAACGAAATATAAGTGCTCTTAAAAGCGATAAACTGTCTTTT
Organism: Prevotella sp.; assembly: GCA_031285905.1. GTDB lineage: Bacteria > Bacteroidota > Bacteroidia > Bacteroidales > Dysgonomonadaceae > Dysgonomonas. The sequence continues at coordinate 17,106 of JAITVH010000089.1, read as the reverse complement.
ATTTTATCTCAACGGCCAGATTTACAAGGGTATGATTCTATTAAAGCATTTGGTAACTATTTCTTGTTTAAGCAAGAACCTGAAAAAGTAAGTTATATGCCTATTGATATCCTCATTAAAGAGAATGTAGATTTTTACAATAATTATAAACTATAAGTAAACTATGAAAAATAATTTGTTTTGCATTGAAGGGAAAGTCGTAGTTATTACGGGAGGATATGGTATTTTAGGTTCACAAATGGCTATGTATCTTGCGGAAGAAGGAGTCAGGGTTGTAATTTTGGGAAGATCGAAGGAAAAGGGAGAAGAATTAGAAAAAAAGATAAAAAGTAATGGTGGAGATGCTACTTTCTTTGTTTCTGATGTGATGGATGAGGAGAATCTGGTGCAAAACAGAGAAGACATATTAAATAAGTATGGAAAAATAGATGTGCTGATCAATGCTGCCGGAGGTAATATGCCCGGAGCGACTATCCCGCCAGATAAAACAATATTTGATGTGGAAATAGATGCATTGAGAAAAGTTGTGGATTTAAACCTATTCGGTTCTATCTTACCGACTTTTATCTTTGCAAAGGCTATGGTTGATCATAAATACGGGAATATTATAAATATAGCATCAGAAACATCGTTTCGTCCGCTTACACGTGTAATGGGGTATGGAGTGGCTAAAGCAGCGATTGCTAATTTTACAAAATATATGGCGGGCGAATTGGCTATAAAATTTGGAGACAGCTTCAGGGTGAATGCAATAGCGCCAGGATTCTTTATTACAGAACAAAACCGGGCTTTGATGATTAATCCGGATGGAACGTATTCAGATAGGGCTAAAAGTGTTCTTGCTCATACACCATTCAGACGTTTTGGAGAATCTGAAGAATTGTTGGGGGCTATTCATTATTTAATTAGTGATGCTTCAAAGTTTGTGAATGGCTCAATTTTGGTTGTTGATGGTGGATTCGATTCTTTCTCTATTTAAAAAAGCAAAATAAAAACAAATGATATTAAGTGAACAAACATGGCGATGGTACGGGCCGAATGACCCTGTGTCGTTATCAGATATAAAACAAGCCGGCGCAACTGGTATAGTGACAGCACTTCATCATATTAAAAATGGGGAAGTGTGGACTGTAGATGAAATCCAAGAGCGAATTGATATAATAGAACAGGCTGGATTAAAATGGTCGGTTGTAGAGAGTATTCCTGTGCATGAACATATTAAAACACAGGAGGCAGGATATAAACAATATATTGAAAATTATAAAGAATCTATAAGGAATCTGGCAAAATGCGGAATTAAGGTTATTACCTACAATTTTATGCCTGTACTTGACTGGACTCGTACTGACTTAGCTTATACTATGCCTGATGGTTCCAAAGCTTTACGTTTCGAGAGGGCTGCTTTTATAGCATTCGAGCTATTCATATTAAAGCGTCCGGGAGCAGAAAAACAATATTCTAAAGATGAAATTGCTAAAGCCCAGGCTCGTTTTGAAGAAATGTCACACGCGGATAAAGATTTGCTTGTTCGCAATATGATAGCGGGATTGCCAGGTGCGGAAGAAAGCTTTACATTAGAAGAATTTCAAAAGCAATTGGATCGGTATAGGGATATTGATGCAGAACGATTACGAAATAATTTAATAGAATTTGTAAAGGAGATAGCTCCTGTGGCAGATGAAGTAGGCGCAAAACTGGCTATTCACCCTGATGATCCTCCATATCCTATTTTAGGCTTACCTCGTATATTAAGCACAGAATCAGACTTTAATAAACTTGTAGAGGCTGTGCCTAATGAGTCAAATGGATTATGTTTTTGTACAGGTTCATTCGGAGTGAGAGCTGACAATGATCTCCCAAATATGATAAAACGATTAGGAGACAGAGTGAATTTCGTTCACTTGCGTTCTACTCAAAGGGACGAAGAGGGTAATTTTTATGAAGCTAATCATCTGGAAGGTGATGTAGATATGTATGGAGTAATGAAGGGTTTTCTGGAAATACAACAAAAACGTAATATTTCGATTCCTTTCCGACCTGATCACGGGCATCAGATGATTGATGATCTGAATAAAAAGACAAATCCCGGATACTCTTGTATAGGCCGATTAAGAGGATTAGCCGAGCTAAGAGGCTTGGAAATGGGAATAGCAAAAACATTATATACCTGAAAACTAATGATTATGAAGCAATTTTTAGACGACGATTTTGTATTGCAGAATGATACGGCAAAACAATTATATCATGAATATGCTGAAGGCCTGCCTATTATAGATTATCATTGTCATCTTGACCCTAAAATGATAGCTGAAGATTATCAATTCGATAATCTTGGGGAAATTTGGCTTGCAGGAGACCACTATAAATGGCGTGCCATGCGGACGAATGGTATCGCAGAAAAATATTGTACCGGAAAAGATATTAGTGATTGGGATAAATTTGAAAAATGGGCTGAAACAGTGCCATATACGATGCGTAATCCTTTATATCACTGGACGCATCTTGAATTGAAAACAGCATTCGGTATAAATAAGATATTGAAACCCGAAACAGCGAAAGAAATCTATGATGAATGTACGGCAAAATTGCGGACACCTGGATTTTCAGCATGTGGTTTAATGAGGCGTTATAAAGTAGAGGTAGTATGTACAACGGATGATCCTACAGATTCGCTGGAATATCATATTGCATTAAAAAAAGAAGGATTTGAAATAAAGGTGTTACCTACATGGCGTCCTGACAAAGCGATGGCCGTAGAAAATCCTCAAACCTTTATAGCTTATGTTGAAAAGTTGTCGGAGATATCCGGCATTTCTATCCAAAGTTTCGACGATTATATTATTGCATTGCGTAAGCGTCACGATTTCTTTGCAGAGGTAGGTTGTAAATTATCAGATCATGGCTTTGAAGAGTTTTATGCCGAAGATTATACTCAGCCTGAAATAGATAGTATATTTCAAAAAATATACGGAGGAAAAGAATTGACGAATGATGAAATTCGAAAATTCAAGTCTGCCATGTTATATGAGGGTGCTATTATGGATTGGGAAAAAGGATGGACTCAGCAATTCCATTATGGTGTGATTCGTAATAATAATACCCGTTTGTTTAAACAATTAGGGCCTGACACTGGTTTTGATTCTATTAGTGATCCCACGGTGGCTCGTAATATGGCCAAGTTCTTTGATAAATTGGATATTGATGATAAACTGACTAAAACAATCATTTACAACCTCAATCCAAAAGATAATTATATGGTTGCCACTATGATTGGAAACTTTCAGGATGGAACTATTGCAGGTAAGATACAATTTGGCTCAGGCTGGTGGTTCTTAGATCAGAAAGAGGGCATGGAAGCTCAGATGAATGCTTTATCTAATCTGGGTTTATTAAGTCGTTTTGTGGGAATGTTGACAGATTCACGTAGCTTTTTGTCTTATCCGCGCCATGAGTATTTCCGTCGTATCTTGTGTAACCTGATAGGTACAGATGTAGAAAAAGGACTATTGCCGTCATCGGAAATTTCTTTCTTGGGGCAATTGGTTAAAGACGTTTCATATTATAATGCGAAAAACTTTTTTAAATTTTAAATGATAAAAGATGAGAACAATAATAGAAGAGCGATGGGGTACTCATCCTAACGATGTAAAGAATTATGATACAACAAAGCTTCGCAAAGAATTTTTAGTAGAAAAACTCTTTGAGGCTGATAGCGTATTGATGACTTATACTCATAATGATAGACTGATCATTGGTGGAGCAATGCCTGTAAAAGAAGATTTGGTATTGGAACCAGTTGATCTGATACGTTCCGAATATTTCTGCGAAAGGCGCGAACTGGGTATCATCTGTATCGATGGCGAAGGTATTATTATAGTGGATGGCAAAGACTATAAAATGGGATTTAAAGATGCTGTGTATGTGGGACGTGGTAGCAAAGAAATAATATTCAAAAGTAATCATGCTTTCAACGCTCCAAAATATTATTTTGCATCTGCGCCTGCACACAAAGAGTATCCTACAGCTCAGATAACAGCGGAAATGCGACGTACACGTGATTTGGGAGTTCCGGCAACTTCAAACGAACGGTTACTAAATCAAATAATATTGAGTGAAATAGTTCCATGTTGCCAGCTTCAGATGGGTATGACCGAAATAAAAGAAGGTAGTGTATGGAATACAATGCCTCCTCATACGCATTCACGCCGGATGGAAGCATATTTGTATTTTAAGGTACCGGAAGGACAAGCTGTCTGCCATTTTATGGGACAACCACAGGAAACAAGGCATATATTTATGGGTAACGAACAGGCTGTTATATCGCCATCATGGTCAATACATTCGGCTGCCGGAACGAGTAACTATACTTTTATTTGGGCGATGTGCGGTGAAAATCTCGATTATGATGATATGGACACATTTACTGCTGATAAATTACGTTGATATTGTAAAATAAATCTGTAAAGGAATGAAAAAAATATTAATTGTTTTGCTGTTGTCTATTCTTGTCTTTTCTTGTAAGAAGGAAGAGAAAGTAATAAGATTGACTATAGAAAATCCGAGCAATTTTGACAGGCTAACTGAGTTGATAGAAATACCTATCGATACTATAAAAAATACGATAGCAGTAGGTGACAGTCTTGTATATATAGTACAGGATAGTGAAGGGAATATTATTCCATCACAAGCTACATTTGATAGAAAGATTGTATTTCAGCCCCAATTGAAATCGAAAGAGTCAAAATCGTTTGTTATTTCTTTGGGTGAAGCTCAAGAGTATGAGCCGAAAGCATATGGGCGTTTCATAACTGAGCGGAAAGATGATTTTGCATGGGAAAATGACCGCGTTGCTTTTCGCATATATGGGCCTGCCCTGATTGAAATAGATGGCCCGAGTAATGGGATAGATGCATGGTACAAAAGGACAAATAATTTAATAATCGATAAATGGTATAAGGATGATTTGGCAGGAAAGGTTTCATATCATAACGATAACGGAGAGGGGCTTGATGATTACAAAGTAGGGCGCAGCCTTGGTGCAGGAGCTATGGCTCCGTATGTGGGTAATAAGTTATGGTTAAATGAAAACTTTGCAGAGCAGGAATTATTAGATAATGGTCCATTGCGTACAACATTTAAACTTATATATAAAGATTTGGATGTTAATGGCCAAAAGATAGCAGAGAGCCGTACTATCTCTTTGGACGCAGGGTCACAATTATCAAAAGTTATTCAAGCGTATACAGTCAAAGAGCCACTGCAAGTTGCCGCAGGACTGGCAAAGCGCGAATCGAATGATTCTATTATTGTTGACAGTAACAAAGAATATATTATTTATGCTGAACCAAAGACAAATAAGGCAGAAGGAATCTTTCTGGCTATGGTATTCCCTACCACTTTCACCAATTCGATTGTAGATACATATGAATATACTAATCCCAAGAACAATAAGACAGACGTATATTCTCATGTATTGGCAATCACAACACAGCAGCCTAAGATACCGGTAACTTACTATACGGGTTATGGATGGACAAAATTTGGTTTTGCTACATTGGCCGATTTTGAGAAATATGTCCAACAGTTCTCGCAATCGCTGAAAGAGCCGTTAATTATAAATTATCAAACAAAACAAAATAAATAGTATACTATGAAAAAAGTTGTGACATTCGGGGAGATCATGTTGCGTCTCGCAACTCCCGGATATCAGCGTTTTATACAATCTGTCAACTTGAATGCTACATTTGGTGGAGGAGAGGCAAATGTAGCCGTATCACTTTCTAACTATGGTGTTCCAACAAACTTTGTAACCCGTTTGCCAAAAAATGAAATAGCTGAATGGTGTATTTCTGAACTTAGAAAATATAATGTCAGTCTTAATAATATTTTAAGAGGCGGGGAGCGCGTCGGCATCTATTTCCTGGAAACGGGTGCCGTTGCCCGCTCTTCTAAAGTAGTGTACGACCGTGCAAATTCGGCAATAGCTGACATTAAACCGGGAATGATAGACTGGAAAGAAGTATTCAAAGATGCTCAATGGTTTCATTGGACGGGTATCACGCCTGCTCTTTCGCAGGGAGCTGGCGATGCCTGCCTGGAAGCCATAAAAATAGCCAACGAAATGGGTATTACTGTTTCTACAGATTTGAATTATCGTAAAAACTTGTGGAAATATGGCAAGTCAGCCTCAGAAATCATGCCTGCATTGGTTGAAGGATGTGATATCATTCTTGGAAATGAAGAGGATGCCGAGAAAGTATTCGGTATCAAGCCAGAAGGATTCGATGTGGCACATACCGGAGGGGAAGTGGATGCAGCCGAATTCGAATCTGTATGTACACAGTTGATGAAACGTTTTCCCCGTGCAAAGAAAGTAATTATCACCTTGCGTGGATCTATCAATGCCAACCACAATACATGGGGCGGTTGCCTTTACTCTGATAAGCTGTATCAGTCGAAGCGTTACGACATCACTGATATTGTGGATAGAGTAGGAGGGGGAGACTCTTTTATGGGAGGCCTGATATACGGATTAATAACTTATCCTTCGGATGATCAGAAAGCATTGGATTTTGCTGTGGCTGCTTCTTGTCTCAAACATACTATTTATGGCGATTTTAACTTAGTTACAGTTGCCGAAGTAGAAACTTTGATGAAAGGTGACGGCTCTGGACGAGTATCCAGATAATATCCGCAAATTGAAAAAATATATGAAAAATCAATTTTCTTTAGAAGGAAAAGTAGCTTTAATCACAGGTGGCACTTATGGCATTGGTATGGCTATGGCTAAGGCCTTGGGGAAAGCAGGTGCTAAAATAGTCTTTAATGCACGTAGAAAAGACCAGGTAGATAAGGCTATTGAAGATTACAAAGCTGATGGCTTTGATGTATATGGATATCAATGTGACGTAACCATAGAGGAACAGGTAAAAGATATGGTTGCCGATGTGGCCCGGAAGATCGGTGACATTGATATTCTTGTCAATAATGCCGGAATTATAAAACGTATACCGGCATTGGAAATGTCAGTAGACGAGTTTAAAGAGGTGATTGATATTGATTTAGTAGGCCCGTTTGTCGTATCTAAAGCTGTAGCTCCGGGAATGATAAAAAAAGGGAGAGGTAAGATTATTAATATCTGTTCAATGATGAGTGAACTTGGTAGGGAAACAGTGACAGCTTATGCCGCTGCAAAAGGTGGGTTGAAAATGTTGACGAAAAACCTTGCCTGTGAGTGGGCTGAACATAATATCCAGGTAAACGGCATTGGCCCGGGATATATTGCTACTCCGCAAACAGCACCGCTAAGGACTCCGGGACATCCGTTTAATGATTTTATTATATCTAAAACCCCGGCTGCCCGTTGGGGAACTCCCGAAGATCTTGAAGGGCCTGTGGTATTTTTAGCATCCCAGGCTTCCGATTTTATCAACGGACATATTTTATATGTCGATGGAGGAATTTTAGCGTATATAGGTAAACAACCAAAATAAAAAATAAATGGCACGTTTTACAAGAATAAAAGTTTGTCAGGTGATGGGCGAGACAGGAATGGTTCCTGTGTTTTATCATGCTGATTTAGAAGTATCAAAACAAGTCTTAAAAGCTTGTTATGCCGGAGGAGTGAGAGCCTTTGAGTTCACAAACAGAGGAGACTATGCCCATGAAATTTTCGGAGAGTTAAATAAGTGGGCTCAAAGAGAATGCCCTGAAATGATTTTAGGTGTAGGTACGATTGTTGATGCGGGAACAGCATCTTTATATCTTCAATTAGGAGCTAATTTTATAGTTGGCCCATTATTGAATCCTGATATCTTTAAAGTATGTAATCGAAGGCAGGTAGCATATATACCGGGATGCGGATCTGTTTCAGAAATTGGTTATGCGCAGGAATTAGGAGCTGAGGTGGTAAAGATATTCCCTGCCGGAAATGTTGGTGGGCCTTCTTTTGTAAAAAATGTAAAGGCTCCGATGCCATGGTCAAATATAATGGTGACAGGAGGAGTGGAACCAACAGAAGAGAATCTGACAAAGTGGTTTCAGGCTGGAGTTACCTGTGTCGGTATGGGGTCGAATCTTTTTCCAAAAGATGTAATAGCAGCAAAGAACTGGAGTGAAATTACCCAAATGTGCAGAGATGCATTGGATATTATTGCAAAAGCCAGATAACTGGAATTTTAAACCTTTAAAATAATAACATGAATACATTCAATCAATTAAATGAAAAAATAGGAAAGTATAGATGGTCTATTTGTGCTTTAATATTTTTTGCAACGACAATTAATTATCTGGACAGGAATGTCTTAGGATTGTTGAAGACTACATTGGAGACTGAAATGCTATGGACAGAGAAAGATTATTCTCATATTGTAATGGCTTTTCAGTTGTCTTATGCATTGGGGCTTCTGGGTATTGGACGCATAATTGATAAAGTGGGAACCAAGATGGGATATTTCCTTTCTCTATTAGGATGGAGTATTGCTGCAATGGTTCACGGATTTGCTCACAATAAATTTACATTCGGTGCTGCCCGCGCTCTTTTAGGGGTAACTGAAGCCGGAAACTTTCCATCTGCGAACAAGGCTGTTGCGGAATGGTTTCCTAAGAAAGAAAGGGCATTTGCCACAGGTATTTATAATTCCGGAGCAAATATTGGAGCCATCTTAGCACCTTTGTGTGTGCCTTGGATAGCCGGACATTGGGGTTGGGAATGGGCATTTATACTGACAGGGGCTATCGGTCTTATCTGGTTGGCTTTCTGGTGGAAACTTTATAAATCTCCTGCCGATAAATTAAAAGATGGTAAGTTGAAACAAGCCGAGTATGACTTTATCCATTCTGATAAGGATGAAGAAGTTATTGAAGAAGTAGCAGAAAAGAAAAAGGATATTTCATGGTTTAAGCTGTTGAGTTATCGTCAAACATGGTCTTTCTTCTTTGGAAAATTTCTTACAGACCCTATTTGGTGGTTCTATATGTTTTGGTTACCATCGTTTCTTGAAGGAGAAAATGCGCGTAAATTGGCATTGGGCGATGTTGACGGAGTGATTAGTTGGCCATGGGCATTAGCAGTGGTTTATACCATATCTACATTCGGAAGTATATTTGGAGGGTGGTTACCTAAATATTTTGTAAACAAGGGTAAAACTGTGTATACATCCCGTATGTTGTCAATGTTCTTATACGCCCTGCTTCCTTTGACAGTATTAGCTGCTCAGTATCTGGGTGATATTAATACATGGCTTGCTGTTATTGTTATTGGTTTGGCTTGTGCTGCGCATCAGGCTTGGTCTGCCAATATATTTACTACAGTATCGGATATGTTCCCTAAAAAAGCTGTGGCATCGGTAACAGGTATCGGTGGCATGGCCGGTGCTGCCGGAGGATTACTGATAGCTTGGGCTGCCGGTATTCTTCTTGATCATTATAAAGCATTAGGTACAGTAGAAATCGGATACGGTATCATGTTTGTTATTTGTGCTCTGGCATATCTGACAGCATGGTTTGTAATGAAAATCCTTGTCCCTAAATTTAGACCTATTACAGATCTATAATTGAATAAATAAAAGAAGCGGGCTATCCGGATTTAATCTCCGGGCAGCCCGCTTTGTCTTATGCTCGATCGGGTCAGGATCACCAACTTATCAATAAACCGATCGAGAAAGAGATCAGATTACATACAAAAGAGCACAATAACGATTTTGTAAATCCTATTCTTAAGACTGCTCCTATGATAAAAGTTTCTACCAGAACAGCAAAAGATTCTCCGATTATTATATAAACGATTCTTTCCTGGATAAAATAAGGAAGGATAAACCATAAATAAGGCAATGTGGCAAAACTGGCTATAAGCCCGGTTATGATTAAGTAGGGAATTTTTATCTCGTTTTGCTTGAGAATATATCGAACAAATACGATTAAGACAATTGTCTCGATAAAGATGGTCAATGTCAGGCTTTTCAAAAACAAGATTTCATATTCCATTTCGATTTTTTTTTGTTAAATAAAACGCTGTTAAAAGAATAATTGCAGCCAATAAAATCAATGAAAATACAACACAATTGTTGTCTAACCATTGCGTATGTCCAAGTATTACAGGCAGAGCTCCAATAAAAAGAGCGGTTGTACTTAATCCAAACGACAAACCTCTCTTTTCGGGTATCGTATTTAGTATGGCAATTAAGGTAACCGGCATAGTAAAATTGAATATAAATGCTCCCAAAATTCCCAGAACAGGAATCTCTGTGCAAAAAGCAAGCAAGGGCATAGATAACAGTAATCCTCCCACACCAACTATCTCCAATCCGAATTTATCAGCCAGAAACCCGCCAAATGCTTTACCCAATGCTATTGCTAACACAAGAGATAAATACAGCAATTGATTTTCTTTCCACGGAAAATCGATAGAAAGGCCAATGAGCGAACGTATGATAATCGGGATTAAGATCAGAGTAATGACCAGAGCTATATAGTAGGATGATGTTTTCTTTCTCTCAGGTTCTTTTACTCGTTTGAATTCGGGTGTTTTAACAAAATACAATATAGCACCAAGAACAACTAACAGCCCCGGAAATAACAACAGACTTGTATCAAACGGTGCAAAAGCCAAAAGGGAACCAATCACTAATCCGATCCCGCCGGGAGCTACATATATTCCTGTAAAGCTTGCTTTCTTTTCTTTCAAAGCTAATACCTGGCTTCCTCCCCCTACATGGAATAAAGCATTACCTAAACTAACTAAGATCAGAGCGACAAAAAGATAATCCCCGGATAGAAATGCAGCAATAATAAAAATCAATCCGGCAATCGCAGCTAATTTAGGGCTTAGTCCTTTGTCTATTAAGAATCCCAAAGGGGCTTGCAGTACAAATGCTATAGCATTATAAAGAAGTATACTGAGAATAGGATGATCGTGTATATCCAGAACTCCTAATAATAAAAATGCACAAGCTGCATCAACTACTAAATGAGTAAATGAGTATAGCGAGATAAAAGGAACAATCTGGAATGATTTTTCAGAATACATCGCACTATTTAGAAATTATTTTTCAATTTTGAACGATCTCCTGTATAGTCAAACTTCTCAACCTTATCTGGACGGTGCGAGTTGCCGTATTTGTAAACTTGTGACGATTTATAAATAACCATTTCCTTGTCATTAAACCCGGCTATAGTAAAATGTATTTCCTGACATTCATTAGGCTCATCAGAAATAGTTCTTTTTATTTTAATTGTTTCATTGGCTTTTAGTACGTTTTTGTCTTTTCCCCATTTTATATTATCCAATCCTTTTTCTTCCAGATAATCTTTTTTTACTGCATAAAACTTAATTGAACATGTTTTGCGTATTTCCATTTCAGAATCGGAATTAACAATAAAAGGTTTTTTTGAAAAAACAGGACAATTACTTACTCCAATGATTATTATATCCGAAAATTCTTCTACATTATCTATTTTTACATAAACTTTAACAGGATATTGATCAATAATAATATCTGCATAAGAAGTAAAAGCCGGGAGGATTAATAATATCAGCAATAATAGTTTGATTTTTTTCATAGTCTTTTCTTTATATATTCAAAATGGACGTAATTTTAGAAATTATTTTTCAATTCTGAGTGATCTCCTTCCAATTCAAAATTCTCAACCTTATCCGGACGCTGCGCGTTGCCGTATTTGTAAACTTGTGACGATCTATAAATAATCATTTCCTTATTATTAAACCCGGCTATGGTAAAATGTATTTCCAGACGATCATTTGAATTATAGGAGAGAGCTCCTTTTTCTAAACTAATTGGTTCATTGATTTTTGCTACGTTTTTGTCCTCTTCCCATTTTATATTGTTCAATCCCTTTTCTTCCAGATAATCTTTTTTCACTGCATAAAACTTGATTGGACATGATTTGCGTAATTCTATACGGGAATCTGAAGTAATTATATTTATAAGTGGTTTGTTGGAAAAGGTAGGACAATCACCGACCCCAACAATAACTATATCAGTAAACACCTCTGTATTATCTACTTTTATATAGACTTTAAGAGGATGTCTCGGGCTAATGATGTCAGCATAAGAAATAAAAGCGGGAAAAATTAACAATGCCAATAATAATAGTTTAATCTTTTTCATAGTCCTAGTTTTTGTGAAACCTTGATATTTAATGTTTTGTATAGAAAAACATGTTCAGTTTCCGATTGTTAAATCACGACTTCAAACAAAAGTAGTAATTTAGCAACAATATTACAATCACATTTTTATTTTATTCACTCTTCTGACACAAACACTTTCTTTACAGCTTCCAGATAACCATACCCAAACACATTGCATGGTTGCAAATAGCTGGTTTCAGTCCATTCATTCCAACTGTTGATTGTAATAAGTGGCACCTGATCGGGATGATTGTCAACATATTCTTTAGCCATCTCGAGAGCTTTGGCAAAATTCTCAGGTGTATTATTTTTAACCACTGCACTTCTTTCTATCCGGGGGCTATTATCCCAGCCTACACTGATGTGGGGATAATATGGTAATTCGTAATTTTTATCTATGTGCTCCCATTCTTTTTTCACGGCTTCCATTATTGTCATATAATCCTCGTTTACATTGGTAAAGTGGGCGAACTGATAATGGGTTGCACTTGTAAAGCCTAACTTTTTTACAAAATCATTTTGCGGATTAGTAGTTTTACTCCCATCAAAGCCACTATAGTTTACATTTATAGTCCACATAGTAAGCTGTAGATCCAGTCCGGGAAATCCGGCTTTTTTTGTTTCTTTTTCAAACCATTTCAATGCGTCTATGGCTTCGTCCATACCTCCTAATCCTTCAATTAATTGGGGAACATCATAGATCATAAAAACAGGTTTACCATCTATTTTATAGTATTGTGGATGCTTGAAGTACTTTTCTATATTACGTTTACACAGTTTTTCAAATTCTTGTCTGTCTACTTTACCCGTCCAGATTACATTATGTTCGTTCAGTTGGGATATACGTGTATCCCATGTGTTCACTACTTCATGGTTTGCCCACATCAGGTAAAACTGCATTTTCTCTACATTATCTGCTTTCAGGAATCCATTATCCAGTGTGGTTTCCATAAATGGTCGGCCGTCATACCAGTACCAATCGAAGATAAAGACATTGACGCCATATTTAGTTGCTACATCTATTTCCATTGCCATAGCTGAGGGATCCGCTTCATTGATATATCCCCATAATGGTTTTCTATCCCAATAGTGACCCGGGTATCGTTTTTGTACAGTCATTACAGTCTCCCATTCGCCAATTCCCATTGGCCAGAAAGGGCGCAAACGAGGATCATCGGAAGCATAGGCAGGATAAAGGAATGCTGCGACATCATATTTCTTTTTTGATGAATTATTTTGTTTCTGAGCCTGTATATTATTTGCTCCAAAAATAGAAATAAATAAAATTGTGGATAGGAAGATGTGTTTCATATTATGGATATTTAAGTTAGAAACTAAAAGTACAAAACAACTATTATTTTTCATTTAACGTTTTGACATAAATATTTTGATTAATGCGGATTGATTATCAATCACGAGATTATTTCGATTTTTACTTTTTATTAGAAATAATAATTATGATGTTTTAAATTTTTTCAAAAATATAATTACATTTGCGTAATTGATTACGTATTTTAAAACGCTAATATATGGATTTTTTCAAACAAACAGGGAAAATGGCCATTGGCAGTAGACTTCGGATGCTGAATGATAAAATTACCGAAGCATCATCGCAGATATATGATTTGTATGATACAGAATTGAAACCTAAATGGTTCCCAGTCTTTTTTGTCTTGTCTGATGGTGAAACCAAAACAATCACTTCGATTGCCCAAAAAATAGGTCATACACATCCTTCGGTGAGTAATATTATTAAGGAAATGGTAAAGGATGGATTGATTGTAGAAAAGAAAGATAAGGCGGATGGGCGACGTAATATGGTGGAACTATCGGAAAAAGGCAAAAAGATAGCAAGTAAGATGTCAGACCAATATACAGATGTTACGGCTGCAATTGAGAATATATCTAAACAGACTACTCATGATTTATGGGGTGCACTAGAAGAATGGGAATTTCTATTATCCGAAAAATCACTTTTACAAAGAGTAATAGAAGAAAGAAAATTGCGGGAAAGTAATTTTGTGCAAATTGTAGATTATGAGCCTAAGTATCAAAAATCATTCAGGGACTTGAATGAAGGATGGATAACAACTTATTTTAAGATGGAGGAAGCTGATTATAAAGCACTGGATAACCCGGAGGAATACATACTGAATCGCGGAGGATATATTTTTGTCGCATTATATAAAGATGAACCATTAGGGGTATGCGCCTTACTTAAAATGAATGACGAACTTTACGATTATGAATTGGCCAAGATGGCTGTCAGTCCTAAAGCGCAAGGTAAGAATATCGGGTATTTATTAGGACAGGCTGCAAGGCAGAAAGCTATTGATATGGGTGCTTCTACCATTTATCTGGAAAGTAATACAACTTTGAAGCCGGCAATAAGTTTGTATCATAAATTAGGCTTCAAAAAAGTTGCGGGACGTCCTACTCCGTATGAGAGATGTAATATACAGATGGTGTTATTATTAAAAGAGTAAAAATATATATATAATTATATATTGATTTGTAATTCTTCTTATAAGTATAATAATGTGAAATAGAGATAGAGGTAAAATAAAAGTTACATAAATCTTACCTTTCAATTATTAAAATAACAATATGCTATTTTTTCTTTTCTCTAAAATCATTATCTTCGGGGGCAATTTCTAATATACATGGAAGTATTATTACTACAAACTGACATATACTGGCAACAACCTGAGAAGAACAGGAGACACGCAGAAAATGTGATAAAGGAATCACCTGATGCCGATATTATTGTTTTGCCCGAAATGTTTACAACAGGTTTTTGTACATCTCCGGTGGGAGTTGCGGAAGAAGCAAATACGGAGACTTTACGATGGATGCAGCAAATAGCTTCTGAAAAGAATGCTGCTGTGTGCGGCAGTGTAGCTACTATTGATAATGGGAGGTATTATAATAGGTTCTACTTTGTAAAACCTGATGGCGATTATGCTACTTATAATAAAAGACACCTGTTTACTTATGCCGGAGAAGATAAAGAGTACGAGGCTGGTAAGGAGAGGGTTATTGTAGAATATAAAGGAGTAAGAATACTTTTACAGGTTTGTTATGATCTGCGTTTCCCTGTGTTTTCACGCAATAGGGGGGATTATGATGTGGCTATATATATAGCAAGCTGGCCTGAATCCCGCATAGAAGCGTGGAATACATTGCTACGCGCACGTGCAATTGAAAATGTATGTTATGTAGTTGCCGTAAACCGGATGGGAGATGATCCTGGTAATCATTATTGCGGAGGAACTACATTAATAGATTATAAAGGGAAAGATATTGTAGCCGCCGGATATGAAAAGGAAGAGTCTGTTTGTGGTATTATAGACCTACAGGCATTAAATGATTTCAGAAAGATTTTCCCTGCTTTGAAAGATGCAGATGATTTTACACTAATATAATATAAATGAGCGAAAAACTATTGATGTTAGGCGATCAGGCAATAGCGCTTGGAGCCATACATGCGGGAATATCGGGCGTATATGCCTATCCCGGAACACCTTCTACAGAAATTACAGAATATATACAAGAATCGTCTCTGGCTCAGGAAAGAGGGATTTACAGCCAATGGTGTACGAACGAGAAAACGGCTATGGAAGCTGCATTGGGAATGTCTTACATAGGTAAGCGTTCACTTGTCTGCATGAAACATGTGGGTATGAATGTGGCTGCCGATGCTTTTGTCAACTCTTCGCTGACCGGGGCAAATGGAGGCTTGGTAGTGCTAGCTGCCGATGATCCTTCAATGCACTCATCACAAAACGAGCAGGATTCACGGTTCTACGGAAAATTTGCGTTTGTTCCTGTCTTCGAACCATCTTCGCAACAAGAGGCTTACGATATGATTAAGTTTGCATTCGAAATGTCGGAGAAATATGAATTACCGATTCTAATGCGTATAACTACACGTATGGCACATTCCCGTGCCGAAATCATTACATCGGAAGTAAAAAATCAGAATCCAATTAAATTTCCGGAAGATAAAACACGCTGGGTTCTTCTTCCTGCAATTGCGAGAAGACGCTATAATGAGTTGCTTGCCATTCAACCAGAAATCGAAAAACAATCTTGCGAATCGAAATATAATCATTACGAAAAAGGGAATAAAAAAGGAGTAATTGCTTGTGGTATCGGTTACAATTATTTGATGGAAAGCTATCCTGAGGGATGTGACCGTACTATATTGAAAATTTCTCAATATCCCTTACCTAAGGAATTAATCCGCAAAGTGATATCAGAATGCGATGAAGTGCTTATTCTTGAGGATGGGCAACCATTTGTCGAAGAACAAGTACGCGGACTGCTAGACGATAGTGGAAAGATAAGAGGCCGTATGACCGGAGAGTTGCCCCGCGCAGGGGAACTGACTCCCGACAATGTACGTAAAGCCTTAGGTTTTGTTGGTGAAAAAGAATTCGATTCGAGTAAGAATGTGGTACCACGTCCGCCTGCTTTGTGTGCAGGTTGCGGGCATAGCGATGTATATAACGCTTTGAATGAGGTGATAAAAGAGTATAGCAATGCCAAGGTCTTTAGTGACATAGGTTGTTATACACTTGGAGCTTTACCTCCATTCAGGGCTATAAATACCTGTGTTGATATGGGAGCTTCTATAACTATGGCAAAAGGTGCTGCCGACGGAGGTTTATTCCCATCCATAGCAGTTATCGGAGATTCTACTTTTACTCATTCCGGCATGACCGGACTATTGGATGCTGTCAACTCCAATGTGAATGTAACTGTAGTAATCTCCGATAATTTAACTACAGCCATGACCGGAGGACAGGATTCAGCCGGAACAGGAAAACTGGAAAGTATCTGTTATGGCTTGGGTGTCGAAAAAGAACATGTGCGGATTGTTATTCCTCTTCCTAAAAATATGGATGAGATAAAGAATGTAATAAGAGAGGAAATCGAATATAACGGAGTATCGG
>JAITVH010000071.1 GCA_031285905.1 Prevotella sp. | reverse complement strand
TAATCCGATTAGGGCAAAAGGTAAGATAATGAAATCGGGATAAAATCCTTTGGTAAAATACCCGTATCCTTCGAGGGCATTGTAATCCATATAGATAGGGTAGTGGCCGTCGCGTATTGCCTGCATCAGGACTTCCATTCTACCAATATTGAAATAGTAGTCATGTCCCGAATATTCGGAAACAGGGCCAAACCAGCAAACCATGAAAAGCGATAGAAAGGCGACAATGAGAAGAAAGAGGGGGAAACCTCTCTCTTCGGTTGAAAGTATATTGATAAATTTATCCTTCATCTTACTGTCTTGTTTTCTTTCTGTGAAAGATATAAATATATACGCACAATACAAGGATTGCTATTAACGAAATAGGCAAACTTATTTTCTGTATGAATGTACCGGTATAATGAACACGGATATTCCCCGATTTTTCCGGAGATATTTCTACCAGTCCGTTCTCACTCTCTTTTACCGGAATATCTTTGTTGTCGATCTGAGCATTGTATCCTTTGTAGTAGAAAAGTGGGAGCTCCACCTTTTCTGCCACGTTTGTTTCAATGTGAAATACGGTTATTCCGTCCTTTTTATTGAAATCTGAGATTATTGTATTACTGTTTTGTGTTTTTACACTATCTCCTCTTTGTTTGATGTATGCTATTGAAGGCACTTTTCTGGGGACATATTCGGCAGACCAGTTATCATTGAACATAGAGCTGAAATTTTTAGAATTGTTTTCTTTATCGAATCCCCCGTGGATAGCCTTTGTATTGGCGCTTTCAGCAAATATATATAGGCAGATATATAATGTAACGATGAATAAAGAAATTAGTTTGAATTTTTCCGATTTTATAAGAAGGAATAGGTAATAACCGATTGCTATTGCAAAGAAAAATGTACAAAACTCAAATAAACGCCACTGAAAAACAATAAAGGTCAGGGACGAGAATGGCGGTATTGTCCACGGGAGTAGAAATCGTACAAGGAGAATGTAAATGCAACTGACGAGTACTCCCATATCAGTGATTTTCATCAAATCTGTCCTTTTAGATTTCAACAGCAGGAGCCTGAGAAATATGCATATTGGGAATAATATCCCGATTCTTGGTAAAAAGGGATCATTGATGGAAGGAAAGATATTGAATGTTCCCTTTATAAGATCTTCTGATGATAATCTGACATTATCAAGCCCCATCTTGTAAAAGACATCGTTTTTAGAATAAAATTCGTTAGTTAAGTATTGCTCTATCAAAGGGAATAAATAATATGCTGTGATGAAAAATGCTGCTACGCCTGCAATGGCCAGATACAGCAGTCTTTTGGGATCTTCTATTAATTTTTTATAGCAAAAGATACATATAATTACCAATGTCAGAAGAGTTAATACTGTGGATACTACATGGGAAAATATTATTAAACTGAGTCCGATTGCGAATATATACCATTTGTTATAATCTTTGTTCATTATATAATAGAACCCCAATAATACAAGTGGAAGAAATGTAAATGACATTGTTTCGCCCAATGCTGCCCTTTGGTAAATATCCAGTAAGCGGTAAGGGGAGAATGTGTAGAGAATGGCGCCCAATGCTGCTACATAAGTGTTTTTATATACGATGTTTACAGCATGATAAGTAAATATGCCGCACAAAATGGTAAGAATGAATATGAGAATAATATATGCCGATAAAGCATCACTAAAAAGGCCAATAAGAGCAGAAGGGAGTAGAAGAAAATCGGAATAGAAAAATTTTATAGGATAACCATAGCCGGATGCCACCTCATTATCCATATATATAGGGAATGTATGGTTTCTCAAGGATTCCATTAAAACATCGAGACGTTTTATATGAAACGTAATGTCATGACCATAAGGAAGAGGGAGGTAATAACAAGTCATCAATACGGATAGCAACGTTAAGATCAGGAGGAAGAAAAGGAAAAACTTCTTTTTGTCTCTCATCGCTTTATCAAGAGTGTTTTCTTTCATCTTTAAGTTTCTTTTTCTTCTTTTCTCCGGATAAAAATAATATAAACACAAAGTGCGGCAATGCTTATCAGTGTAATAAACCAACTGCCTTTTTGTGTCGTTGTACCTCCATAATAAACATCTATCTTTCCTGATCCGGAGGAGGATACCTGTATCAGCCCATTCTTGCTTTCCGAAACAGGTATTTCCTTATTGTTTAATGTTGCTTTGTAGCCTTTGTAGTAAGTTAATGGTAATTCTAACGATGTGTTATTACCTGAACTAACCAGATCGAAAGAAGTTTTTCCTCTTTCTCTTTCTATATTGCTGATCAATGCCTTTTCATCGGTTGGGATAATCACATTCCCTCTTTGATGTACAAATTGGATAGAAGGCAATTTCTCAGGAAAATACTCCAATCCACCGAGGTGGTAGTCATTCGTAATATCGGCTTGTTGTGTTATCGGGCGGTTGCTCCGTATTTCATGATAGAACTGGCTGTCGCTAAGCATCATAACCGTAAGGCCTATAACCAGGATCACCGCATTGAGCAGCCTGCGTTTGTTTGTTATCAGTATCCGCGAAATATAATATCCTCCCGCAACGGCAAACAGGAAACTGGAAAATTCATATAACCGCCATGGAATCTGAATAAAATTCAGCAATTTGAACGGATAAACCGACCATGGGAAGAAATTCGAGACAGCAAATATATATACCAATCCAACGATAACACCGATATCAACGCTTCTTAGTTCTTTGGTTTTTTCATTGACAAAAAGCCGTAAGGCAATTGCCAAGGTTAAAAAGATACCTATTCCGGGAATAAAAACCTGATAGGGATGAACAATCCCTGTAAACATTCCCCATATTATCCAATGTAACCCGTCTGTCGCATCTTCGGTTTTCGACATGATGTCGCGGCTCTCATAATAGAACGTATTGGATAACATTTGTTCCAGCATTGGGAATATATAATAAGCTGTCAATATGATGGTTATTCCTCCTGCCAGAAGTAAATAATAAATACGCTTCGGATCTCTGAATAAAGACTTCCAGTATATTGCGCAGAATATCAGTACTGTAATAAACATTAGTACAGATGATATCAGGTGTGTAAATATCATCAAACTGAATCCGATAGCAATAATATACCATTTCCGGTAATCACCTTTGATGATATGATAAAGTCCCAAAAATACGATGGGAACGAAGGTAAAGGACATTGCCTCGCCAATAGCGGCCCGGTTGTATATATCGAGTAAACGGTAGATGCAGAAAGTATAGAGTAATGCGCTTATTGCTGCGGCATAGGGATTATTATAAATATAGTTTACAGCTTTGTAAGTGAATATCCCGCACAGGAATGTGAAAGTGAATATCAACAATTGATAGGCAAAAGTAAAGCCGGTGAAATAGCCGATCAGGGCAAATGGGATGAGTAACAGATCAGGATAGAATGCTTTTGTGAAGTAGCCGTATCCATCGACTGCGGCATAATCGAGATATATCATAAAGGGATTATCAAACAGCCCGTCTATCAATGCCTGAAGACGGCGGGCATGAAAGAAGTAGTCCTGCCCCGGGCAAAGCGGTTGGTAGACAAATATCATAAAGAGCG
Source organism: Prevotella sp. (assembly GCA_031285905.1). Classification (GTDB taxonomy): domain Bacteria; phylum Bacteroidota; class Bacteroidia; order Bacteroidales; family Dysgonomonadaceae; genus Dysgonomonas. The sequence goes on along the minus strand of JAITVH010000071.1, from coordinate 7,986 downwards.
AGAGCAAAGCCAGTATGGAAGAAAACACCCAAAAGTGATTCCTTTTATTTGTGCTGATTTTGTCCATCAAATTATCTAGTTTGCCCATTTTCTTTCTTTCTCTTTGATATAATTATGAAAATAATCAGTAAAATGGCACTGATCGATGATATGTAAAAGCTTGTTTGTTGTATAATTGTTCCCTTATAATATGCTTCGATTTTTCCCGACTTATCAATAAAAATTTGTATCAATCCGTAGTCATTTTCATTAAAATCTATGTTATTACCGTTCAAAGTTACATTATATCCATAATAATACAATAAAGGCAGTGTCAAAGTATCGGCTTTATTTACAGTTACATCTAATATTGTCAGGTTTTTCTCTCTTTTAAAAGCGGTTATCTTTGTATCATTATTCTTCTTATCCACCACTTCGCCTCGTTGATAAATATATTCGATAGCAGGTAGTTTTGTCGGAAAATATTCACCGCCAATGGTCTGGTAACGGTTAAAATAAGAAGACTCGGTGGTTATAACTTTTTTCTCGGGAGGAAAAAGAGACTTAAAATTCTCACTATGAATATATATTGTGATCATCGTTAATAAGACGATGGCGGTGAATGCGGCAATTTGCTGTTTTCTTCGGATGAAAAGCAGAGAGATATAATATCCCCCGGCCACAGCAAAAAAGAAAGATACAAATTCGTATAACCGCCATGGATACTGAATAAAACTAATCAGGTTGAAAGGAAACCGTCCCCACGGAAAAATCCGGGATGTGGCTATGATAAGGCAAATCCCAATGATGACCAGTATATCCGTATTTTTCAGTAAACCGGCCGATTTATCCCATTTTATAAATAGGCGTAATAGGATAACAAGGGTCAGTATTATCCCGATACCTGCCCACAATTCGTTGTCAATATAAGCGAGTCCGCTAATAAATCCCCATAAGATAAAATCGAATCCAACTTTTCCATATCCTGCCCCACCTCCCGGGTTTCGGGCATCAAGATAGAATGAGCTATTCGTTAATTGCTCTAATGTGGGGAAAATATAGTAAGAGGTAATAATAAGAGTAACTACCCCGGCCACAAGTAGATATGTAATTCGTTTAGGCTCTCTGACAAAAGATTTATAATATATAACCAGAAAGACCAATAATAGAACGAATAGTAATACAGATGCAATCACATGGGAATAGATCAACAGGCTGTAGCCTATGGCAAGGATGTACCATTTCTTATAATCGCCTTTGATAATATGGTAAAGCCCCAGGAAAACAATAGGCAGGAATGTGAATGATAACGATTCTCCCAGCGCTCCCCGCTGATAAATATCATGCAAGCGGTAAATGGCAAAAGCATATAGTATACCCCCGATGGAAGCGGCATAATCGTTTTTATATATCACTTTCATCATGTGATACATAAATATTCCTGATAAAACCGTCATAGTGAATATCATCACATCATAAGCACAATAGACGCTGGTGAAAATACCGATGAAAGCAAAAGGAATCAATATCACATCCGAGTAAAAGGGCTTGATCATATACCCGTATCCATCGGCATTACTATAATCGATATAGGAAATATAAGTACCGTCTTTCAACGCTTCTATCAGGGCGTACAGGCGTCTGTAATGAAAGAAGAAGTCAAATCCTGAATAAGATGATGATAAACCGTTACAAAACATCATAAACAATGCGAGAAAAACCAATACAGAAAAAAATATCCAGTATTGGTTTTTTATTGTTGAGTCTGATATTTGTGACAAGTTATTTTGGTGCATAAAAGTATGGTGGTTAATGTGCTTCCAGCCAGTTGTTTCCTTTACCGCAATCGGCTTTTAATGGTACTACCAGTTTATAAGCATTCTCCATTTCATCGATCACTATTTTTCTCACTTTCTCCAATTCATCATCAAGTACATTGAAGTTTAATTCGTCATGTACCTGAAGAATCATTTTCGAGTTTATATTTTCTTGTTCAAATCGTTCAAAGATCCTGTTCATCGCTACTTTTATGATGTCGGCCGCACTTCCCTGTATAGGCGCATTGATCGCATTCCGTTCTGCATAACCGCGCACTGTAGCATTCCGCGAATTAATATCCGGCAGGAAGCGTTTACGGCCAAATACGGTTTCAACGTAGTTTTTCTCCCTTGCTACCGAAATACTCTTATCCATATATTCTTTCACCTTTGGATAGGATTCAAAATAGCCGTCGATCAGTTCTTTCGCTTCTCCCCGGGGAATACCCAACCGTTCTGCCAACCCGAAAACTGATATTCCGTATATTATCCCGAAATTGGCTGTTTTAGCTTTCCGTCGCATATCCGATGAAACTTCTTCAATTGGTAATTTGTATATTTTTGCAGCGGTGGCGGCATGGATATCCTCTCCGCTGTTGAAGGCTTCTATCATATTTGGGTCCTGACTGAGGTGTGCCATGATACGCAATTCGATCTGGGAATAGTCGGCAGAAAAGAATATACAGTTTTCATCGGCAATAAAGGCTTTCCTGATCTCTTTTCCCTGTGCTTCCCTGATTGGGATATTCTGAAGATTAGGGTTGCTCGAACTCAATCGCCCTGTGGCTGTAACCGTCTGATTGTATGAAGTATGTATTTTTTCATCTACAGGGCTTATTAGTTGAGGCAAGGCATCGATATAGGTACTTAGAAGTTTTTTGAGTCCCCGGTATTCCAATATTTTCTCAACAACGGGGTGGGCTTCACGCATGCTTTCAAGCGTTTCTTCACTTGTTACATATTGCCCGGTCTTCGTTTTCTTCGGTTTATCTACGATTTTCAGTTGGTCGAAAAGGACTTCCCCTACTTGTTTTGCTGAATTTATATTAAACTCTGTCCCCGCTTCTTTAAATATGTCTGTTTCTATAGCTTGCAGTTCTATTGTAAGTGTTTTTGAGTATTCCCCCAAAGAACTGGTATCAAGCCTTACACCGGTATATTCCATATCTGCCAGTACATAGATTAGTGGCAATTCTATGTCGTATAATAGCTTTCCCAGTTCCTGTTTTTCTATTGCTTTTTCAAGGATACCTTTCAGCTTTAAAGTAATATCTGCATCCTCACAAGCATAATCCGTGATTTGTTCGGGCTTCAGGCTTCGCATGTTTAATTGATTTTTACCTCTTGCCCCGATCAATTCGTCTATATGTATGGTGCGGTATTTAAGGTAGGCCTCGGCCATATAGTCCATATTGTGCCTTAATTCCGGGTTAATCAGGTAATGTGCTATCATTGTATCAAAAAGCTTTCCTTTGACGTTTACACCGTATTTTTTAAGTACAACGATATCGTATTTAATGTTTTGACCGATTTTCTCGATGTTTTCGTTTTCAAAGAATGAGTTGAATTTATCGATTAATGCCTGTGCTTTATCGAATTCTTCCGGCACAGGTACATAATATGCTTCTCCTTCTTTGTAAGAGAAAGACATACCTACCAGTTCACTGCTTATGGGATCGAGCCCTGTAGTCTCTGTATCGAAGCAACAAAAATTCTGTTGGTTTAATTGGGCGACTAAATTGTCTATTTCCTCGTCTTTATCGATTAAATGGTATTCGTGCGGAATATCTTTGAGCGACTGTAGTCCCGAATACTCATTTACATCTGTATTGGAAGATGAGACAGGCAATAATTCGGCGAATAAATCGCCCTGAATTGCTTCATGCGTAGTTGTTATGCGTACAGGATGTGCAGGCGTGCCATCCTTTTTCAGTACCCGGTTGATCAATGTTCTAAACTCAAGTTCTTCGAAGAGAAGGGATAGTTTCTCGGCATTGATCTCTTTTCGTTTGTATTCTTCTTTTTTAAATTCCAGAGGAACATCTATTTTTATGGTTGCCAGGAATTTGGAAAAAATAATCTGTTCTTTGTTTTCTTCCAAACGCAGCTTTAATGTTCCTTTGATATTTGCGGTGTTTTCGAGTAATTTCTCAATTGTACCATATTCTTCCAATAGTTTTTGGGCTGTCTTAGGGCCTACACCCGGACACCCGGGTATATTGTCCGATGCATCACCCATCAGTCCCAGCAGGTCTATCATCTGGCATGGGGAAGATAATTCATATTTTTCCATTATCGCTTTTGCATCGAGAACATCAAACCCTATTCCTGCAAACTTGGGCTTATACATGAATATATGCTCACTGGTGAGTTGCCCGTAATCTTTGTCGGGAGTCATCATATAGACATCGAAACCATCTTTCTCCGCTTTTTTGGCAATAGTGCCGATTACATCGTCGGCTTCATAATAAGGAACTTCCAGTTCTTTAATGTTATAAGCATCGATTATTTCTTTAATAATAGGTATAGCGGCCCTAATATCTTCCGGTGTTTCTTGCCGCTGGGCTTTATAATGTTCATACGCATCGTGGCGGAATGTACCTCCTGGCGGATCGAAGGCGACGGCAATATGGGTAGGGTTCTCTTTCCTTAATAACTCTTCGAGGGTGTTGACAAAACCAAAAATGGCTGAAGTATTTTGTCCTTTCGAATTGACTCTCGGACTCTTGATAAATGCATAATAGGAGCGGTATATCAATGCATAAGCATCTAAAAGAAATAGTTTCATCTTAATCAGGTTAAAAAATTATAGCCAAGGTACGAAAAAGCAGGAAATAAGCAAAATACGGTTTCCGGGAAATGTGTTTTATTGTCCATAACTAATTCGTTTGTAAAGACGGAAAAATGGGGCTGTTCTGACTTTCCGAACATGCCCCATTCTTAAATTATTTTCGAACTATCTAAAAATCGATAGAAAACTTAGTTTGTCTTATACTTATACTGTATTTTGGCTAGATCTTCATTTGCCTTTTCTATTTTCTTTTTAAGGCTTTCTTTATAAGCTTTTAGTTTCTTCAGTAGATTTTCATCTCCTGTTGCAATCATCTGTAATGCAAGGATTGCTGCATTAAGTGAACCATCGATTCCTACAGTAGCCACAGGGATTCCCGGAGGCATCTGTACGATTGCCAGTAAAGCATCCAATCCATCTAAAGAGGCATTAACGGGCACCCCTATTACGGGGATCGGAGTCATTGAAGCAATCACGCCCGGAAGGTGTGCAGCCATCCCGGCAGCAGCAATTATTACCTTTATTCCTCTTTCTTCTGCACCTTTTGCAAAAGTTTCTACTTGTTCGGGTGTACGGTGAGCTGAAAGTGCATTTATCTCGAATGGAACTTCCATTTCATCGAAAAATTTAGCAGCTTTCTCCATCACGGGAAGATCGGATGTACTTCCCATTATTATGCTTACAACAGGTTTCATTTTTTTATTTTCCAATTAATTTCTTATAATCTTCAGCCGAAAGCAGACTATCCAACTGAGAAGGATCGCTTAGAGAAGCTTTGATGATCCAGCCCTTTCCGTAAGGATCTTCATTGATCAGCTCCGGTTTGTCTTCCAATTCGGCATTTACTTCCAATACTTCTCCCGATACGGGCATTAATAGATCCGACACGGTTTTAACCGCCTCCACGCTGCCAAATACATCGTTTTGTTCGATTGTTTCGCCCTCAGTAGTCACATCTACGTAAACAATTTCACCAAGTTCACTCTGAGCGAAAGCAGTAATACCTACCAGAGCCGTTTCGCCTTCTACCTTGATCCACTCGTGATCTTTTGAATACTTCAAATTTTCAGGAAAATTCATAATGTTATGTTATTATTTAATTTATAGATTTTTCATAATCGACATAAAACCCCAATATGCACCAATCCAAACACATAGATATGATATAATCAGGCCTACAAGAAAACCAGCATATACCTGCCCCGGGGTATGACGCTTAAGAGCTAAACGGGATACACCCAAAAGTCCTGCTAAGATAAACAAAATGATAAACAAAACATAGGGATTCAATCCTTTTACATTATAGCAGACAGATAATGTGCATCCTATTAATCCGCCAATACCTATCATGTGTACACTGATCTTCCAGAAATAAGTGATAATAGCAGCTATAATAATCAATATCAATGGTGCGGCAAGTACAGCGATAAACCATATGGACAGCTTTGCCGAATAGAAGTAATAAATAAGTAGAGAATATGAAAAGGCGGTGGTAAGATATGGCAGAAAACGTTCGTACCTCTCAGATACGGCATAATCCTTTATGAGACCGGCTTTTTTAAGAAAATAGATCCCGCTTGCAGGAACTACACATGTAAGGAAAAAGACAGGGGAAATAAACCGGATGAATTGTCCGGCAAAAATCAGATTAAAATCGGTATAAAAAAAGAGAAGCGCTACACCATATACACCCATCAGCAACGGATGCAATACGATAGAGGTCATTTGTGCCCAAAGGGCTTCTTTTTCTTTTGATGGTTCATATATGAACGAAGTGTTTTCAACATTAGATTGTTTTTCCGAACTTACAGGTTTTAGTGTTTCTTCCATTATATTTCTTTTCTTAAGCGCGCGACAGGCAGGTTCATCTGTTCTCTGTATTTTGCAACAGTTCGCCTGGCTATGATGTATCCTTTTTCTTTCAATATTTCAGATAACCGGTCATCGGTAAGAGGTTTTTTCTTATCCTCATTTTCTATACATTCTTTCAGTATTGCTTTTACTTCGCGTGACGATATTTCTTCGCCTGTATCGGTTTGCATCGACTCCGAAAAGAAATACTTCAAGGGGTAAATCCCAAAATTTGTTTGCACATATTTACTATTGCTCACGCGCGATATGGTAGATATATCATACCCTGTACGTTCAGCAATATCCTTTAGTATCATTGGTCTTAGTTGTGCTTCGTCCCCTGTCAGGAAAAAGTCATACTGCATATCAATAATAGCTTGCATCGTTCGTTGCAGAGTATCCTGCCGTTGCCTGATAGCATCGATGAACCAACGGGCTGAATCAAGCTTTTGCTTAACGAATAATACTGCATTTTTACTATCATTAGACATACTATCTTTATTGTCGACATAGCCTTTGAGCAGATCCGAATATTCACGGCTGACACGCAGGTCGGGGATATTCCGGTTATTGAGGCTCAACAGTAGTTCTCCATTATAGGATTCTACGATAAAATCGGGTATAATTGTACTTAGGGTGAGAGATAAAGCATCACCCCAGTTATTGCCAGGCTTAGGGTTCAGGGAAGTTATTTCATGTATGATTTCTTTCAACTGAGGTTCATCGATGCCAAAATGTTTGATGATTTTATCATAATGTCTTTTTGAGAATTCATCAAAGTAGTCGGTTATAATATCAATTGCCAACTTAGTATTCTCGGTATGATCTTTTCTCTGCAACTGCAAAAGGAGGCATTCCTGTAAGTTACGTGCTCCAATGCCGGCAGGCTCAAATTCCTGAATGGTTTTTAATATCTTTTCCAGTTTATCTACAGATACATCGATGTTTTGTTGGAAAATTAAGTCATCGGAGATTGCCGATAAAGAACGGTCAAGGTATCCGCTTTCGTCAATATTCCCAATAATGTATTCTGCCACCTTTTCATCAGTGTCTTCCAGCTCACACTCTCCCAATTGTTCGAGCAGTGACTCGTGTAATGATTCAGCGATGGAAAAGGGAATTTCGGTTTGTTTTTCGGATGATTGTCTGCTAACATTCCCTGTTTGGTAATCGGGCATTTCATCCTCATTCATATAATCGCCAAGGGCGATATCTTCCTGAGAGATATTGCCTTCTTCCTGAGAGTTATATTCATCTTCGAAATCGGAAGAATCAGTGGTGGGTTCCAGTCCTTCTTCCAAGGCAGGATTGTCTTCCAGCTCTTGTTTTATGCGCTCTTCCAACTCAATGACAGGCAACTCGGTTAATTTGATAACCTGCATTTGCAGAGGCGAGAGCTTCTGCTGCTGTTTCAGTTGTAGGTGTTGTTTCAGTGCCATAAAACGTTCGCAAATTCTAATAAGACAAAGATAATAATAAAAACAAAATTTTATATAAGAATGTTTTCATATACTTGCTTTAAGTAATAGGTAAAAAATATTGTCGCAT
>JAITVH010000025.1 GCA_031285905.1 Prevotella sp. | reverse complement strand
CATTAAGATTTACTCCGAAACCATTTTAGGATACCTTGTTTTCATTTTTGAATGACTTCAAAACAAAATAACAATCAGTTTGTTATACCCATATAAATATCTTTAAAATAACAAAAATTATATAATATTTATGGAATGGATAATGAAAACTATGCAAAATACACCGGAACTGGCCATTTTCTTAACACTGGCTCTGGGATTTGCAGTCGGAAAAATTAAAATTAAAGGATTCAGTTTAGGGTCTGTAACCGGAGTTTTATTAATGGGCGTTCTGATAGGTCAGTTAGACATATCTATTTCTCCCACAGTGAAATCAACCTTTTTCCTGATTTTCTTATTTGCGGTGGGATATAGTGTTGGCCCTCAGTTTATTCATAGTTTGAAAAAGGAGGGACTACCCCAGATAGCCTTTGCGGTTATAGTCTGTGTATGTTGTTTGTTAATGGCTTGGATTTGCGCGTTAGTTGCCGGATTTGATTTGGGTAACACAGTAGGATTATTAGCCGGAGCAAATACAATATCTGCAGTTATAGGTGTGGCTACCGATACAATTAATCAACTGGGTATTAGTGATGAGCAGAAGCATACATTCATTAACCAAATTCCTGTAGCATACGCTGTAACTTATATCTTCGGGACAGCAGGTACTGCATGGTTCTTATCTTCAATAGGGCCAAAGCTATTAGGAAAAAATATTGATCAGAAAATCAGGGAGTATGAACAATCATTGGGCGGTACAGATGACGACTCCGATACCTCTATGGAATATGCCTATGACGGCACTACATTCAGAGTAATTGAAGCCAACAGTGATTTCTTCAATCAGGAAAGAACGGTTCAGGAAGTTGAAAACATGCTTGTAACCAAAGGATGGCCTGTATATGTAGAACGCATTCGCCCTGTAAAAGGAGATATCGTACAAGAACCGACACCCGACTCCAAAATAAACAAAGGAGACCGTTTAGTTCTGAACGGCCCGATAGATACCTTGCTCTCTGATGAAAATGCAATTGGAAAAGAAGTTGCGGATGTGGAGCTTCTAGACTTCAGAGCCGAGGCTATTAAAGTAATTGTAGCCAATAAAGAGATACAGACTAAAACCTTGAAAGACTTAAAGACCAGCAAGGAACGACACGGCGTTATTATCAGAAAAATACATAGAGGTAAAGCTACTCTCCCTTTAATGAACAATGTCAAACTTCAGCGTGGAGACGTTATTGAAATAGAAGGACGTAAGACAGATGTTGATCGTTTTGCTGCGTATTTGGGTTACCCTGAACGCCCGACTAATATAACAGACTTACTTTATGTAGGACTAGGTATTTTCATTGGTGGTATCATCGGATCGCTTACAATACGTACAGGCAATATACCATTGAGTTTGAGTGCCAGTGGCGGCGTCCTTATCATGGGTATTATTTTCGGATGGGCGCGTTCTCTACGTCCTACATTTGGTGCTGTACCTGAGCCTTCTATATGGTTGATGAATAATCTCGGACTGAACATTTTTATTGCTGTAGTAGGGATTAATGCCGGCCCGGATTTTATTGCAGGACTGAAAGCAGCCGGAATAAGTTTGTTCATTGCCGGTATTTTTGTCAGCATCGTACCAATGTTCATCGGATTAATGCTTGGTCGTTTTGTCTTCAAGTTCAATCCGGCAATCACTCTCGGAGCATGTGCAGGAGCGCGTACAACCACAGCCGCATTGGGTGCTATACAAGACACTATAAAGAGCAAAGTACCTGCCTTATCGTATACAACGACCTATGCTATAGGCAATACACTCCTTATTATATGGGGAGTAGTAATAGTACTATTGATGAGTTAATGAATTAAAATAACAACAATAAAAACATACAATTATGGATATCGATAAATTAAGAACATCGCGCAAACGCGAACAGCAACTGGAACAATTAAGCCCGTTTGAATTAAAAGACAGCCTAATAAGGCTAGCTTCCGACCAGCAAACCAGGCCTACGAGAACGATGCTAAACGCAGGACGCGGAAACCCTAACTGGACAGCAACCGTTCCCCGCGAGGCATTTTTTACCCTTGGACAGTTTGGTATAGAAGAATGCAGACGCGCAATGAATAACCCGTCGGGAGTTTCTGGCATCCCACAAAAAGAAGGGATTGCCGACCGTTTCGAAGAATTTCTATCAAAAAACAATGGTAAACCCGGCATAGATCTTCTAAAAGGATTATACGAATATGGAATTAATAAACATGGTTTTGAACGTAATATATGGGTATTTGAACTGGCAGAAGGAATTATCGGCGACCAATACCCTAATCCGGTGAGAATGCTCAAGCAGACAGAAGCTGTGGTACACGACTATCTGATTCAGGAAATGTGTGCAGGCAAACCTTCTCATAAAGGGAAATATGATCTCTTTGCAGTAGAAGGCGGAACTGCGGCTATGTGTTATATCTTCGATTCGCTGGTAGAAAACGGCCTGCTGAAAAAAGGGGATAGAATAGCCCTCGGTGTACCGGTATTTACTCCATATCTGGAAATACCGGAACTGGCTAAGTATAACTTCAAAGTGACATATATCCATGGATCAGCAAAAGATAAAGACGGTAATTCAACATTCCAATATCCTGATGAGGAATTAGACAAACTGGGAGATAAATCGATCAAAGCCTTCTTTATTGTCAATCCAAGCAATCCTACATCAGTAGAAATGGCTGATGCCAGCAGAAAGTATCTGGTGAGAATCGTCAGGAATCTCAATCCTAATCTGATGATTCTTACTGATGATGTATATGGAACTTTCGTTCATGAATTCAATTCGCTAATGAACGACCTGCCACAGAATACATTGTGCGTCTATTCTTTCTCAAAATATTTCGGGGCTACAGGATGGCGCCTTGGCGTTATCGCTCTGTATGAGGACAATATCTATGATGGCATGCTTTCAGCCCTTCCTGAAAAAGAAAAGGAGAGATTGGCTAAAGAATATGAAAGCCTGACTCTCTATCCTGAAAAATTAAAATTCATTGACAGGCTTGTTGCTGATAGCCGCCGTATAGCTTTAAATCACACGGCCGGGTTATCAACTCCTCAACAAATACAAATGCTGTTATTCGCAGCCTATGCGCTTCTGGATACAAAGAATGTTTATAAGGAAGATTGTATAAAACTGCTTCACCACAGATATCAGTTATTATGGAATGGTATGGATTTTCCTATCTATCCTGATATCGAGAGGGCAGCATACTATTGCACAATAGATGTCTATGAATGGGCATTGAAAAACTATGGGAAAGAATTTGTAGATTTTCTGGAAAAGAATTTCGAGCCTGTGGATATTGTATTCCGTCTGGCAGAAAAATCATCTGTCGTCTTATTAAATGGTGGAGGTTTTGCAGGGCCGGAATGGTCGGCACGTGTATCGCTCGCCAATCTGGAAGATGATGATTACAAAATTATAGGTCAGGCTCTTCACGAGACAATGATGGAATATGTGGAAGCTTGGGAAAATACAAAGAAAAAATAAGGATAGAATAAGCTAAAGTCAGGAAAAGTGTTGGTTGGGTAATCTGGCCCACACTTTTCTTATAAATAAAAGTTACATGAAAAAAATATACATAATTCTTTCCGGTTTATTTATAGCCTTAAACTTATTTGCCCAGCATAGGGAAAGCGAAAATATTTTGGACAAACTGATATGGGATGACGAGATGCTAAATATCATGATCGATACCCGTATTGATCTGCAAAGTCAAATGACGAACGGGGAGTTGGATAATGCCAGCTTTAGAGGACAGACATTCAGGATATGGTTTACGGGGGAAATCATCCCCGGGATTCGCTACCGCGTGCGCCATCGTTTTAATAAACCTCAAGCTCCCTTATTACGGGATAATTATACCGGAGCTACCGATCAGGCATGGCTGGCTTTCGACATTGGCAAGAAGTGGACTATAACAGCCGGTAGACAAGTGATGCAACTCGGGACTTTCGAGTACGACTATAATGGAGCGGATGTATATTTACCTACAATGGTCTACGGAGATATTGATATGTATAAGACAGGGATTAATTTCGCCTACCGATTTGCAATGCAGACTGTAAACCTGCAAGTCGTAAATTCCGATGCGCCCCAATTTGCCAGCGAGGAATATAAGAATAAAGCTTTCGCTGTAAATGCACTATGGGAAGGTAATATTGCTGATAGAAAGCTTAAAACGCGCTGGGGCGTCAGCACACTTCAGCATAGTAAGTCCAAGTTTTATAACTGGTTTACAGCCGGAACACAGCTTAATTTAGGGAAATTTACCACTGAGCTGGACTATTATCTCGGTAACCGGGACATGGATTACAGCCCGATTGTAGAGAGCCCGGATTTAGGTACAAGATATGTAAGAGACCAATCAGCTGCATTAAATCTGGAATATAACTTTGGCAGATGGAGGCCTTCAATAAAAGGCGTTTGGAATCAGCGACATGACAAGGAATTTGACAATAACGCCTATGAAAGTCTGGGAGCTGAGGCTGTGGTAGAATTCTATCCGTTTACAAAACCCATTGTAAAAGATCTTCGATTCCATTTAGCTTATGCTTATACTAACACCAATTTCGAAGGAGAATTTGCAGGTATGGGTAATAAGGATACCCATACTATAATGGCAGGAACCAGATGGTTATTCAAGGTAAAATAATATCGATAGATCTTTATTATTGAGAACTTTACGGATATAGAAAACCTTAATTTTATGATCATAAAATTAAGGCCCTCTTATTTTCTAAATTGAGATGATCTCAGAATTTTACTTATTATCTCTCCTTATCATATCAATCAGGAGATAACAACCCGGCCCGCGTACGCTTCCATGATCGAAGCCTTCGAGCTCGTATAATTTTACATTGTTATTGCCTAACGACCTCAATACAGCATCCAGATGAGCGTTTTCCTCATAACGGGCAGTCATTTCAATATATCGCCCTCCGGTTATCAATATGGTATTAGGAATATCTTTTCGTGATTGATTAATTGGCGCATAAGCATCAATAATCGGAATATTATCCGGTATGCCCCTTTCTTTACGTATGGTATAGTGCGTATTTGTTTGTCCACTGATAGGAGCCAGTCCTTTTATTTTATCCGCATCAATATCATATTTTTGTAAATAAGATTTATCCAACCCTACCATCAGAGCAAGATAGCCACCTGCTGAATGTCCTGATACATATATTCGATCGGGATTTCCCCCATATTGCTGTATATTCTTAAACACCCATGCAGTAGCTTCTGCCGCATCTTCTATATAAGCCGGATTCTTAGCCTTGGGGCTAAGCCTATAGTTTGCCGATACTACAATCACATTCTTATTCTTTAGTTCATCCGGCAAGTCTTTTGCTCCCACTTCAAGTCCGCCTCCGTGAAACCAAACGATAACCGGCAGGTCAGTTTTGCCCTCAGGATAATATATATCCAATTTGCAACGTTCGAGCTTATATGCATCTGTTTCGGATGAACTAACATAAGGTACATCTTTCTTGAATACATATCCGTTATCTTGTGCAATTAAAGATATAACCGATAATAATAAGATTAGAAGAGAGGTTGTTTTTTTCATGTTAATAGGGTTTAAAATTGAAAAAGCATATGACAGATCTCTGTCATATGCCTTTAATATATTGATTCTTACTTCTTTTTACTTAAATCCAGCAGTTCTATTTTACGGAATTCAATCGGATGGCTTTCTGCCTGAAATGAAATACGCCCGCTTTTTAGAGGCCCCTCAGGAATATTTGGCTTAGGACTTACATTTCCGCCACCAACAATAAGATTAGTATATGTTAAGACTGTATCTCCCTGGACAATATGATGTACAAGGCTATCTCCATAAACAACCACTTCCATCGTTACCCACTGGTCGCCATGGTAAGTTTTGGAATTCGATTCATAGCAATGCCCCTTATAATGCTCTCCGTTTATAGTCACTTCTGTACCCGGAGTACATACATTCCCGGTTGTACGATCATGCGTACCATCACCGCCTAATATCTGAGCTTCTATCGAAACAGGGAAGTCCTGGTCAATAGCCATTGTCGCAGGATCGGGACAGTGGAGCATTGCACCGCTATTACGCCATGCCCAGCCTTCTCCACCGGGAGCCTGTTCGCCCACGAAACGATATTCTACACGGAGCTTGTAATGAGAATATGAATCATTGGTATAAATATGGCCATAACGGGCATCGAAGTTGTCGCCGTATGCATCATACTTCACCTTCAAGAGGCTATCTTCTACATAAAATGTATTGCCAAAGTTTTCGCTAACGGGGTATCCCCTTATTTTAACAGTCCATCCTGTCAAGTCTTTACCATTGAATAATTGTATCCATTCTTCCTGTTCCTTTTGTTGTGTATTACAACTTACCATGCACGCTACAATAAAAAGTAGAAATAAAACGTTTTTCATTATGTATAAATTTTTAAATGTATTCAGGTCGCTAAGATAGGGATTTTATTAGAAAAGTCGAGGAAAGAGACAAATTTATCATTCACAGGAATCTATATTTTACTGGTGTAGAATTTATAAAAACAATTATCTTTATTGCATGAAAGTTTTTGAGAATAATAGGATATTATTCAGGTATGTATTTATTATAATAGCCATTATCATTGCTATCGGTTCTCTTTTTGTTTCGCGCCATCTGGTGAAAAACCTATCGGAAGAGGAGCGCAACAAGATCGAGATATGGGCAGAAGCGACAAAAGAACTTGCCAGCAATACAGAAAATACAAATATGAATCTTATTGTACAGATATTGAAAAGTAATACTACAATTCCCGTTATTTTGCACGATAAGAAAGATAATATCTTTACCTCCGTCAACATTGACTTGCCTAAAGAAAATGAGCAGGAGTTTTTAAAAGAAAAAGTACAGAATTTTAACAACAAGCACGAACCCATCATCATTGAAGCCGAGGATATAGATCAATATGTATATTACGACGACTCATATACACTAAAACAACTACAACTATATCCATATGTGCAAATAGGCGTGCTTATTATTTTTATGATCACTGCATTTTTCGCACTGTTCACTACCATGAAGATGGAACAGGACAGATTGTGGGTAGGACTTTCTAAAGAAACAGCTCATCAGTTGGGGACTCCTATATCTTCTCTATTGGCATGGGTGGAATATCTGAAGCTGAAAGAAAAAGATAATGCTATATTATCTGATATGGAAAAAGATATCGACCGCCTGCAAATGATCACCGACCGTTTTTCTAAGATAGGTTCCGTCCCGGCATTGGAAAGGAAAGATATTACTGAAACCATCAGGCAAACAATGAGCTATCTGGAAAAGAGGATTTCAAGAAAGATTGTTTTTGAATTGATCCCTCCTTCGACCCCTCTTTATACTAATATCAGCGAATCGCTGGTAAGCTGGGTCATCGAGAACTTAACTAAAAACGGTGTGGATGCTATGGGAGGACAAGGGGAAATAACCTACCGGATAACTGATAAAGGGAAAATGATACATATTGAAATACAGGATACTGGAAAAGGAATTCCTAAATCGAAATTCAGAACTATCTTTAGCCCGGGATATACAACCAAATCGAGAGGCTGGGGATTGGGCTTGTCACTGGCAAAACGAATAATTGAATCTTATCACAAAGGGAAGATATATGTTAAATCTTCGGAAATAGGTATCGGAACTACTTTTTGTATTGAACTGAAACGAAATTAATAGAACACCAATGAAAAAAGCAGTAATTATTTTAATTTTTTTCCTGTTGATTTTTGGGTCGTGCGACTTTCGGTCTTCCAGTTATTACAATGCAGAAGCAGAAAAATTAGAGGCGGAAGGTAAGTATACCGAAGCTGTTGTTTTTTTGGATAAAGCCATTGAGAAAAATCCTGTGAATATTTATGCGCTGATAAATAGAGGCGTGGATAAATCGTTGCTCGAAGATTATAGCGGAGCCATAGCAGATTACTCCAGAATAATTGAGATCGACGGCGACAACACTTTAGCTTACCTGAACAGAGGGAAAAATAAAAAGAGAGTAGGGGATTATAAAGGCGCTATTAAAGACTTTGACGAGGCAATCAGGACAAAGGGTGCGGAATTTTTATGGAGCGATAAGGAGGAAAATCCATTAGTTGACACAGGCTTTGAATTCGATGTCCCAATGGAAGAAATTCGTTTTGAACGGGGTTTGGCACGATATAAGGTCGATAGTTTAAAAACAGCATTTGACGATTTTACTTTTTGTATTCAACGAAATTATGAGCTTGCTACAAGCCATTATATGGTAGGGATAATTCATATTTCTTATGGAAAATTTGACAAGGCTTGTAATGCCCTTGCTAAATCGAAAGAATACGGAGATTTGGATGCACAGGTAATGATAGATAAATATTGCAGAAATAAGTAACTAGAGTTTACCTTGAATAAGATTATCATGTAATTATTTTCAACCATTTAGTCGATCCACCTTTTAAGGCGGGGAATACTGATAAAAAGGAAAAGGCTTTAGTCGAAATGTTTTGGCTAAAGCAAAGGGCAATTAAGATATAGAGTATAATCGTTTTACGAATCCGGTTAACATTATAATCCGGATTATTTTTTTACTTTTGTGACAATTCATTTTAATTTTAACATTTGCATTCAATCTAATGATTAAATTTTCAAAAGCTTTTTGGGTAGCAAACTCAGTCGAACTTCTTGAACGTCTGGCATATTACGCCGTTTTCATTGTTATTACTATATACCTCTCCAATGTTTGGGGATTCTCAGATATTCAGGCCGGTATTATTTCCGGTATTTTTTCTGCTTCATTGTATCTGCTCCCAACTTTTGCCGGAGCATATGCCGATAAAATAGGATTTCGTTCTTCTATTATACTGGCATTCGGATTACTGACTTTAGGGTATGGAGGATTAGGCCTTTTGCCAACTCTCTTACAAAGTGCCGGGTTGGTTAGTTATGATATGACAACTACTTTTACAGGACTCGAATCCAGCTATCTGCAATGGAGTATAATTCCTGTGCTTGCATTAGTCGTAATCGGAGGAGCATTTATCAAAGCGGTAATATCAGGTACGGTAGCCCGAGAGACCACATCTGAAAACAGGGCGCGAGGCTATTCTATCTTTTATATGATGGTAAATATCGGGGCATTCACAGGGAAAACAGTAGTCGATCCATTGCGCCGAAGCATGGGTGATGAAGGGTTGGTTTATCTTAACTTCTTCTCTGCCACAATGACTTTATTGGCTCTTATTGCTGTTTATTTTTTCTATAAATCAGTAAAAACCGAGGGCAAGGGTAAAAGCTTTAAAGAAATAGGGCAAGCACTGATTAAAGTATGTATGAACGGACGCTTAATTGCTTTAATACTGATTATAAGCGGGTTTTGGATGATACAAAGTCAAATGTATGCTACTATGCCTAAGTATGTTATCCGTCTGATAGGAGAAGATGCCTCGCCGGGATGGTATGCCAATGTAAATCCGCTTATTGTATTTCTCTGTGTAAACCTTGTCACCTCATTTATGAAAAAGCGAAAAGCTCTCTCATCCATGATGATAGGAATGCTTATCATTCCGTTTTCTGCTTTAGTGATGTCATTTGGTAACCAAACAGGAGGAGAATTTATTCTAGGCCTGCATCCGGTAGCCTTTATGATGGTGATCGGTATAGCTATGCAGGCGTTGGCCGAATGTTTTATTTCACCCCGCTTTCTGGAATATTTTTCTTTGCAATCGCCTAAAGGAGAGGAAGGCCTTTATCTCGGATTCAGTCATTTACATTCATTTTTTTCATACCTGTTTGCTTTCGGGTTGTCAGGATTCCTGTTAGATAAATACTGTCCCGATCCTAAACTGTTTGCCTCACAGGCTGAATATGCTGCCGCAACTGTAAACGCACACTACATCTGGTATGTATTTGTCGGAATAGGGTTTATATCTGCTATTGCGCTAATAATATATAATATCGTAGTCAGGCGATTAGATGCTAAAAAGGCAATGGCATAGTTTTTACCTATAAGATTATACGAACCGATAGTTGAAAAGAAAATATTTTCGTTTGAAAACTATTTCTTTTATCTTTTTATTTTGAATTTATCTATAGTATATCAATGAGCTAATTTGCAAATTAGCATATGATGTAAAATGAAGCAAAAAAGATCTTTGAAAAAATTGGAAAGAAAGTGTCACATCTGTTACTTTTTAGTTAAAATATCCGGGTATGCTGTAGGAGGCGAATTGAAAATCGGCGGAGCTAAATATCTTGCGCCCGAATACGAAAATAATGCTTTTTAGAAACGGGCGGATGATAATCCGCCCCTACAGGCAAAGCCACGAATTCCTTGTAAATTGTTACCTTTTAGTTAAAATGTAGGGGCAATCCCTTGTGGTTGCCCGGATGTATGACCAAGCGGGCAGGGACAAGCCACTGCCCCTACAAAAGGGAGAAAATAAAAAAGCTAAGAGCTAACGGCTATCAGCTAAAATCTGTCACCTTTGTCACCTTTTAGTTAAAAATAAGTTTTAGTTATTGATTTGTATAGATTATATAGAACAGACAGAGTATTTTCTTATTTTTGTGAAATAAGCCCAATTTAATCTAATATGAAAAAGTTCAGTATTTCCTTATTTATCTTTATCATTACTGTATTACCCGGACAAAATATTATTTTTTCCCAAAATGGAGGTGTTCAGCGTCTCAGATTCGGATCAATAAATAGAGAAGTTTCTGTTCCGGCAATGGATCAGGTATCTTTTTTCTTGTCAGGGAAGAAACTATATGAGGTCGGTTTTATGAATGGTTCTTTCCCTAAGGACGATAATAAAACTGTAGAACGGGGAATCTGGTGTCACCCGATAAAACTGCTTAACGGTTTTGGCTTCCTTCTGTCTGAAGAAGGACAAACAGATTGGAGTCTGACAAATGCAAATTCTATTGAGCATAACTTCTATTCGGCTAAGTTTTTCTTTTCCCGGGATGACTTGTCGGTTACCCGTGAAGATTTTGTTGTAGAAAATCAAGCAGCTTTATTCTCTCAGATTTGTATTAAGAACAATAGCTCCAGACAGAAGGATATTTCCCTTTCATTTTACGGAGAGATAGATATACGACCTTCATGGCGTGCAGAATCAATGGAGGATACTAAAGATATAATCTTTTATAACGAAGGTAGAATAATAGCAGTAGACAATCAGGGAGCATTGGTTATGGGCAGTGAAAAGCAACCTTCAATATTTAAAGTAGAAGGAAATATTGCCACTTTGACTTATTCTTTAACGCTGGCTGCAAATAGCAGTATAGAGATACCATTTTTAATTACAGGAATCAACCGATCTAAAAATGATTACTCTGCAATATATAATACATTTAATCAGATAGTAAATGATTATGCATTACTGAAAGAAGAAAAGCAATTGTATTATGAAGACGCTATTATGGGAGGTGTGAATTTTGAATGCTCAAATAAGAAAACAACAGATGCCTTTTATTGTGCTAAGGCGAATCTGGTGATGAATACAAGGGATGTAAGGCCTTTTTATGATGATATTTATCTCGCAGCGGGAGTTCCGGTCTATCCCCGTCTTTTTGGAACAGATTTCTGTTTTTCTGCGGCGGGAACATTGTCTGCCGGATTTGCTCATGTAACCCGCAGTGTATTAAATAACATATTGAATTACACGAAATTGCATTTAAGAGGACCACATGAAGCAGGGAGTGATGGAAAACTTTTGGGATGGGATCATGTTCAGGTTTGCCCGCAATTTGCAGCCGCTTCTTGGGAATATTTTGCATGGACAAAAGATAAGGAATACCTGGAACTGGCTTATCCTGTCTGCAAACAGATGATTGAAGATCTGTTCAAAACAGCAGATGACGATCATGACTCCTATATTCAGGGTCATGGTCTGATGGAAGAGAGAGAATTTCAGGGAGACTGGGAGGAATTAACTACCTCAGCATATATGTATCCGGCTCTGGAAAGCATATCAAAAATGGCTGAGATAATGGGCGATACAGAAGTTGCCCGGCAATATAAAGATAAAGCCATAACCTATAAGAAGAACTTCAATCGTGATTGGTGGGATGATACGAAAAAGATATGGCCAAGTGCAATGTCAAGCAATAACAAGAAGGAGTATGCCAATTTCTGGAATGTTACATTCCCGCAAAAGACAAAACTAACCTATGACAAGCAAGGACAACTTGCAATGAACAGTATCGCTAATCACTGGGTGAATGATGTATGGGGTATGGTCGGTAAATATACACCAGGAGAGGATATCACGAATGCAGGAGTTGGAGTCGTACACAATAACATTTGCGCTACCTCGGCATTTAATTATGGACATACCGATTTAGGCTGGAAATTAATTGAGCTGACAACAAAAGCTCCTTTTGATCTTCCCGGCTTTCAGCTAGGCTTGTTCCCTGAATGTCAGCCTCATGGCTGTACTAATATATCTCAACTGTGGTCTTATGCTCCTTTTATCGAAAGTATATTACAAGGATTGGTTGGAATCAATCCTGTTGACTCTGAAGACAGAATTGAAGTATATTGCCACATTCCCAATGAGTTGGAGCATATATCTGTAGACAATATCAAAATTGGAAATAACAACCTCTCCGTTAGTTGGAAAAAACAATCTGGTAATAAAATAGCATTCGATATAAGTTCATCCGAATCTGATAAACCTATCTTGTTAAGAATCCCTCAACAAAATAAAGCTTATTCATTGACACTGAATGGGAAAAAGATAAAGTTGAAATCGGAGAATTATTATGGTATCAAAACTGGAGTTTATTTGATAAAACAGGATAACTAAAACTGACTTCGGGATAAAATAGTTGTCAGACAACTACCTTATCCCAAATTTTAGCTATTTAGATTTATCATCATTTTCTTCAAACTCTTCTCCTTCTTCGTAATAGAACTCAGGATCGAAATCTTCATCTTCTTCGTCCCAGTCTTCTTCTATATAGTCATCTTCAGGAATATCCTCATCCTCTTCAAATTCCACTTTTTTGATGTCCAGATTTCGATGTGCTGTATCGAATGATTTTTTGTATTCGCCATCAGCATTCAGTTCGCGCCATAACAAATCTTTCAATTGGGTAATATTATAGCCTGTGACAGATGATATAAATATATGTGGTATCTCTGGCAAGTCCTCTCCTAATGCTTCCATCAATTCATCGTCCAGCATATCTGATTTCGAGATAGCCAATACACGCCTTTTGTCCAATAATTCAGGATTGTAGTTAGCCAATTCATTTAGCAATATTCTGTACTCCTGATGTATATCATCGGCATCGGCAGGGATCATAAACAGTAATAGGGAATTACGCTCGATATGGCGTAAAAAACGTAATCCTAGTCCTTTTCCCTCACTTGCTCCTTCTATAATTCCGGGTATATCCGCCATCACAAATGATTTGAAATCGCGGTAACTGACAATACCAATTTTAGGTTCAAGGGTAGTAAAAGGATAATTGGCAATTTTGGGTTTAGCCGCACTTACCACCGACAGAAGAGTCGACTTTCCTGCATTAGGAAATCCTACCAGCCCAACATCTGCCAATACTTTCAATTCCAGTATTACCCTACGTTCCTGATAAGGTTCTCCCGGTTGTGCATAGCGCGGAGCCTGATTCGTAGGAGTCTTGAAATGATTATTTCCTCGTCCTCCTCGTCCTCCTTTCAGTAGTACTACTTCTTGCCCGTCTTCAGTAACATCACAAAGATATTCCCCTGTTTCGGCATCGTATGCCACTGTACCACAAGGTACCTCTATTATTTTCGAATCACCGCTTTTACCTGTACTCAATCGTCCCGAACCACTCTCTCCATGTCCGGCAAGGATGTGACGTTGAAATTTCAGGTGAAGAAGTGTCCACATATTACGGTTTCCCTTCAATATGATATCACCACCATTACCACCGTCTCCACCATCAGGTCCTCCTTTTGGAATATATTTCTCCCGGCGGAAGTGGGTTGAACCTCTTCCTCCTTTTCCCGAACGGCAATATATTTTGACGTAATCTATAAAATTTGATTCTGCCATGCTTTTTGTATTCTCTGCCTATCTCCAACAGGCACTTGTTTTTGTAATAAGATAACAAAGGAAGTTATAAGATCGTCTCCTATAACTTCCCTACTATATAAGCTTCAATTATTTCACTTTATCTACAGCCTCCGATATACGTTCGAAGATTTCTTCTACAGTACCTAATCCTTTTATCGAAGCCAGTATACCGGTTTCTTTATAGTGCTCTTTAAGTGGCGATGTCTGATTCTTATATACATCGAGACGAGATTTAATAGTCTCCAGATTATCATCTGAGCGGCCAGACTGCTGTCCACGTTTGATCAACCGGTCGATAAGTTCCGGTTCCTCGACTTCGAGACTCACTACAATTGAAACATCCTGTCCTCTTTCTTTTAGCATTTTCTCTAATGCTTCGCCTTGAGGAATAGTACGGGGAAATCCATCGAAAATAACCCCATCTACATTTTTTTTCGAATCCAAGACATTTGCTAACATACCGATAACTACATCATCAGGAACCAATTGCCCCTTAGAGATATAACCTTCCGCCAGTTTTCCTAGTTCTGTACCGTTTTTCATTTCAGCACGTAGTACATCTCCTGTCGAAATATGTGCGAGATTATATTTTTTTATCAGGTTTTCGCTCTGCGTTCCTTTTCCCGAGCCCGGAGCTCCAAAAATTACAATATTCAGCATGTCAATTAGAATTATATAACGAGCCTCAAAATCACTCGTAAGATTTATTATTATAGTTTTATTTTATATATATCCGGTAAATTGCGCCCATAGCCATCGTAGTCCAATCCATAACCGACGATGAAATCATTCGGAATTTCCAGAGCAACATAATCGAGCCTGACTTCCTGTTTAAGAGCATCCGGCTTGAGGAGCATGGTAGCCACCAAAATTTCTTTAGGTTCATCACATAGCAACTGATCAATCATCAGAGACATGGTATAGCCGGTATCCACAATATCTTCAACTATTACTACTGTACGCTCTTTTATATCCTCTTCCAATCCATATATTTCTTTTATCTTTCCCGAAGATGAAATACCTTTATATGAGGACATTTTGACGAAGGAGACTTCACTAGCTATTGTAACACGTTTCATCAGTTCGGATGCAAACATAAATGATCCGTTAAGAACACAGATAAATAAAGGATCTTTATCAGCCAAATCTTCATTGAGTTTCTCAGCTACATCAGCTACCGCCTTCTCGATTACATCCTGAGTTAGGAATAGTTCAAATTCTTTATCCTTTATCTTTACTGTTTTCATTAGAACCGTGGCAGTTGAACATTATTAAACTGCAAAAATAGTATAAATCTGCTAATTGTTTAGCATGAAGTATTAATTTTAAGTATTGAAAATTAGATATAAAACAAAAACGGAAACCAACCGGTTTCCGTTTCTTCTCTATATCACTTTTTATTGAGCTGTACCGTATGTTTCTTCATATGGCTGTACTATTACCCATCCATCGCCTTCAAACATCATTTGGAAGCTCTCGCCACTACCACGTCCAACTAAAGTTTTCAGTGAGATGTCTGTTTTGATTGTAGGAGTTAAGTTTCCAGACCATGCCACAGTTGCATTAGGATCTGTAAATACAGGTTGCCCCGGTTTAACTACCAAAGTTAACGGATCGCCATGCGTTGTAATAGCAATATGCCCTGTCCCACTAAGAAGAACCTGGAAAAGACCGCCACCCATGATTCCGGCAACGCTTTTCATCATTTTGATATCTGATTTTATCGTTTCTTCGTGTGCAAGAATATCATTCCCATTTACATTTATTGTTTCATTTTCAAGATAAAGGATTCTGATTTTCTTTGCGAAATCGGCTGCATATACTTTACCTGTTCCCGATGTTTTCATCATAGTTGTACCTTCACCAGAGATGCTTTTCTTTAGCAGATTGCCGATACCTTTACTTAACATTCCTTCACGCACAAATTTTACGTTGCCATCATAAGCTACCATTGCGCCTTTCTTCAACATCACAGTTTGATTGTTAAGGTTGAGTTCCAGCATATAAGGCTTCTCAAGCTGGAAAAAGTCATTTTTAGAATCGTCTTGTGCTGTTTCTTCAATAAATGCTTTAATAGAATACTTGTTCATTAGTGTAAAGTTTAAATTAAAAAATATATAATTTCCAATAATTGTTTTGTGAGTCAGATTAAAGAAGTTCAAAAATAGCATTTTAATTGAAATAATTCCAACAAATCTTAAAAAAGATTTAAAAACAAGCTAACTATTTTATTCCACTTTTTGGAATAATTTGAGGATAGAACGATAATAAGACAAATAACCGGAGTTTGATTTAGATGCCAAACTCCGGTTATTTTTATTTATGTAATCTTATGGTTAAGTACTATTTCTTAGCTCCAAAAATCAAGGTATTTTTTAGCAACTGACATATAATCGTGATTCTTTTCTACAAACAATCTGCTATTCCTTGATATTCCAGGTATCTCCTTTTTGTTAAGTACGAGCCATTCCAATTTTTCAAATACATCGTCTTCGTAAGGATGTACATTGATTATCGGACGGTTTTCATACTCCCCATATAAGTCATAGATATATGGTTCGCCACCCCCTACCAACACTTTGCCTTGTGCCATTGCCAGCAAGGCATTCATGGCAGGAGTGTGTGAGTATAACTGATCGAGCACCACATGAGCCTGAGACATGAGTTGCTGATATACATCATAGCTTACAGATTCTACCCGTGTCACGATCACCTTATCCGGATATTTGTCTTTGATGCGGGCGAGAGCTCTTTCCATCACATCCGTCCCTTTAAATTTCTCCCTCACCTTATTGATACCGATAAAGAAGTTCACTTTCTCGGGTTCTTCCGGAATCGGCTGAAATTCTACATCGGCAATATTCATTGGTAGGGGAACATACCTCACCTTGTCAGGAAAGAAAGGCTCGTAAGACTTATAATATTCATATAAGCAAGCGACAATTCCATCTGTATCCTGCGCTAGTTTTTTGTTGAAAACTTCCAGCGGGGTATCTATCCATTTGTCAATAAACCGTTGATTGAAATCGACATTGATGGGCTTGTGATCTACAAAGAATTCCGAATAGTCGAATATCTTATCACCAAGGCAAGCCCTTACCCAGTAAGAATCGTCTCCGAATGCGCCTATAAATACTTTCTTGTTATTTTTCTTCAGCTTTTTATAGAGGTAGTTATTCACCTTTACATTTTGTGTAGTGAAACAGGGATTGATTAGTTGCACAACATCGTACCCTTTAAACTTCTTGAACTTATTAATGACAGATACCATGCTTGTCAACGTATCTATTACGCCCGAACTTTTTCTGGACAAATCCACATCGCGCGGATAATTCTTAAATCCGTCTCCGTCTGATGCAGTCAACACTTCATGTCCCATATCGCGCAGAGCTTCGGCCAGAGTAAGGTGTACCCGGCTGTACTCTCCTATTAAAAGTATTTTCATATATATGGTTGTTTGCTATTTTCCGTAATAACTTAAATCTTTCTTTTTGATAATATAAGTATATTGATCATCAATATACAAAACCGGAAACAAGTATTCGTCTCGCCATGTAGCGTTCCGTTTAGTAATGTCCTTATCATCATATATCCTGATATAGAAATCCATATTACTTTCTTCATCGTGAACAAGATGTGATTGCCTTTTCATCGAAGGGCTATATTTCTCGATGATACTATCCAGTGATATATTTTTCACCAGATTATTGATGTAATGCTTGTTGTAACGATGACTATCGGTCACAAAGGCAACATACACATGCCCGCTTTTCTCCCAGAAAGGCTTGGCCAGACATACACGAAATGCACCTTCTTTATTTATCTTTTGTTTTTGGATATACCCTTTTGTTGTTTTCAGGAAGATAGTACCCAATACAAAAAGTACAATATAAGGGATAATATATAATGAGGCCAGCATATCATTTCTAAACAGGTAAAGGATACCTATCAGTCCGGCAAAAAGGAGAAGCACAGGGGGAAGCATAGCCAGATTTTTCCACCAGGGGGTATTGTTTAAGTAGCTTCTCTTAAAGCTGTAGTCTTTTTCCAGTTTTGCGTAATCGTCCGGTTTCATATTCAGCATGCTTTTGGTTAGTCAATCTATCGTTATTCTTACTTCATCTGTTTACGAAATAATATGTAAAGATACATTTAGTTAAACAGATTTCGATAAAGATCGAAAAAACTATCAACAATGCCTTACATAAATTAGTTTAATTTCACACCTTTTCATTATTTCAGATTTGCTTATAATACTGTAATACAGACAAAAAGTCTTTAAAAGATAAAAATGTAAAAACATCTGCCATATAAAGAGCGTTACACATCAGGAAAACGATTAATTTTGCATTCGAAAAGAGCATTTCCCGGATTAGACTAAAATATCTGCAATGGACACAAAAACTCATCCAATATATAACCAGGCCGGACTGACATTCTCTAAATTCAAACAACTGATGCGGGGCGTATATACTCATCTCACATCCGAAGAATTAAGTAAACTCCGGCAGGTTGTAAAAAAGTCGCTGGCTGATAACATTTACAGCAAAAACGAGAAAGAAGACAGTATCACCGACCTTACGGTCAGCACATGCATTATCCTGATGGAAGAACTTGGGCTGCGTGGTACTTCTATCATCGCGCTGATACTTTACAGACCGGTAGTCCACAATTCCATCACCATAGAAGAAGTGAAAAAGCTCTTTGGGGACGATATTGCAAGCATTGTGACCGGACTGATAAAAGTGAATGATCTGGACATGAACGAATCGGCTATGGCTTCGGACAACTATATCAAACTCCTTATCTCGTTGGCACAGGATATGAGGGTTATTCTGATAAAGATAGCCAGCCGCCTGCATGAGATCAGATGTGCCGAGAAGTATAGCGAACAATACCGAATGAATCTGACAGTTGAGATATCTTATCTTTATACTCCGCTGGCTCATAAACTTGGACTATATAAAATCAAGACTGAATTTGAAGACCTGTATCTTAAATATACCGACAGGGAGGCATACGATTATATTAAAGGAAAGATAAGCGAAAGCAAGGCTTCCCGTGATAAATACATCGCTGAGTTCATTGCACCTATAGACGCTAAGTTGAAAGAGACAGGACTGAGATATGATATAAAAGGCCGGGTAAAGTCTATCTCATCTATTAACAATAAACTGAAAAAGCAGAAGATAGACTTTGAGTATATATACGACTTGTTTGCCATCCGTATCATACTCAATTCGTCTGTAGCAAAAGAAAAAGCCGAATGCTGGCAAGCTTACTCCATTGTGACTGACCTGTACACCCCTAACCCGAAAAGGCTGAAGGACTGGTTGTCGATACCCAAGAGCAATGGATACGAATCGCTCCATACCACTGTTATGGGACAGGAATCGCGATGGGTAGAAGTACAGATCCGTACACGTCGCATGGACGAAGTGGCCGAACGAGGATTGGCCGCCCACTGGAAGTATAAAGGAGTGAAAAGCCAGTCGAAGATGGATGACTGGCTGACCGGATTGCGGGAAATGCTCGAAAACAAGAATCTGGAATCGGGCGAAAAGCTGGAGAACTTCAAGCTTGACCTCTATGAAGAAGAGATATATGTATTCTCACCCAAAGGTCATTTATACAAGCTTCCTTATGGGGCAACCGTTCTTGATTTTGCATTTGCTATTCACTCCCGTGTCGGGTCAACCTGCGTGTCGGGGATGATCAACGGGCGCAATGTCTCTATCCGTCACAAACTAAGGAATGGTGATCAGATCGAGATAGTAACTTCACCCAATCAATCGCCTAAACAAGACTGGTTGAACTTTGTAACAACGTCCAAGGCCAAGAACAAAATCCGCCAAAGCCTGAAAGAAGAGGCCAACAGTCAGGTGGAGATAGCTAAAGAATCACTGAAACGGCGTGTAAAGAACCGTAAAATAGAATTGAACGACTCGCTGATGATGCGTCTTATCAGAAAACTCGGATTCAAAACTGTTACAGACTTCTATATCGACATTGCCAACGAGAAACTGGATGTGAATTCAGTGATAGATCAGTATCTCGATATGGAAAAGAAAGAAGCGGAAACGCACGAAAAGCATGAGGCAGTCAGTGCAGGCAGCTATGTTTCTTATCAGCCAAAAGAGAGCGACAAAGCCAGCAGCCGCAACGAAGAACTGGTGATAGACCAAAACCTTACCGGAGTAGATTATAAGCTGGCAAAATGTTGCAATCCTATCTATGGGGATGAGATATTCGGCTTCGTGTCTTCGCAGGGGATAAAGATACACCGAAAGAACTGCCCGAATGCCAATGATATGATCTCAAGGTTTGCCTACAGGGTTATCCCTGCCCGGTGGTCGGGTAAATCGGGTTCGCTCTATACCGTTACGATGAGAATAATAGGAAACGATGATATTGGCATCATTAATAACATAACCTCCATCATTGCCAAAGAATCGGGAGTCAGCATCCGTTCCATCAGTATCGATTCCAAAGACGGGCTATTTCATGGCAACCTGTCTGTCATGCTCAATAATACCGATATGCTCAACGGCCTGATGAAAAAACTGAGGACGGTAAAGGGCGTAAAAGAAATAAACCGTCTGAACTAGGGTTCTATAAAATGGTCAGCATAACACCAGCAACCATTTTAACTAAAAGGTAACATAAGTAACACTATTCAGCCATTAGCTGATAGCCGTTAGCTCTTAGCTTTTTTATTTCCCCTTTTGTAGGGGCAGTGGCTTGTCCCTGCCCGCTTGGTCATACATCCGGGCAACCACAAGGGATTGCCCCTACATTTTAACTAAAAGGTGACAATTTACACGGAATTTGTGGCTTTGCCTGTAGGGGCGAATTGAAAATCGGCGGAGCCAAATATCTTACGCCCGTTTTCGTTAACCGTTTTTTTTACATTCGGGCGGATGATAATCCGCCCCTACAGCATGCCCTGATATTTTAACTAAAAAGTAACAACCAACGGTCACAGGAGCAAAGC
>JAITVH010000017.1 GCA_031285905.1 Prevotella sp. | reverse complement strand
GCTTTGCTCCTGTGACCGTTGGTTGTTACTTTTTAGTTAAAATATCAGGGCATGCTGTAGGGGCGGATTATCATCCGCCCGAATGTAAAAAAAACGGTTAACGAAAACGGGCGTAAGATGTTTGGCTCCGCCGATTTTCAATTCGCCCCTACAGGCAAAGCCACGAATTCCTTGTAAATTGTCACCTTTTAGTTAAAATATAGGGGCAATCCCTTGTGGTTGCCCAGATACATGACCAAGTGGACAGGGACAAGCCACTGCCCCTACAAAAGAGAAATAAAAAAGCTAAGAGCTAACGGCTATAAGCTAATAACTAAGACCTGTTACCTTTGTTACTTTTTAGTTAAAAAAAATATCGACTACTGATTTGCATAAATAATATATTCCTGTCATAGAAACCTGTAATATCTATTTATGACTAGTCAAATAAAAGTCTTACTTTTGATAAATTTACAAATAAACAAACTGATAACCAATAAGACCAAGATGAAAAAGACAGCAGTAATTTTAATATTAATTACCTTAACTATCTCTGCATCAGCTCAAAGAAAGAAATTGAATTTCAATCAGGATGGTAATTTCAAGATAGTGCAATTCACTGATATACACTATAAACAGGGAGTACCCGAAAGCAAAGTCGCCATCGACCTGATCAATGAGATTCTGGATGTTGAAAAACCCGATCTTGTAGTCTTTACAGGAGATATTATCTGGGCAAAGCCTGTGTATACAGGCCTGGATGAAGTATTTGCCCCGGTCATTGAAAGACAGATACCTTGGGCTTATGTTTTTGGAAATCACGACGATGAATTTGATGTCTCGCGGAGAGAACTTATGGAATATGCGATGAAAAAGCCATACTGCCTCGCCCAAAAAGGAGATAAGAACCTTAAGGGGGTAGGAAACTACATCTTAGAAGTAAAAGATGCTGAGAACAAACATATCAAAACCGTATTATACTTCTTTGACTCAGGAACTTATTCACGTATCAAAGGAATAAAAGGCTATGACTGGTTTGACCATAGTCAGATAGACTGGTACAGGAAAAAAAGCAGCGCATATACATCGAAGAATAATGGAAAGCCATATCCAGGTTTAGCATTTTTCCATATTCCACTGGCAGAATATCCACTAATGAAAGCTGAAAAAAGAGACCCGATAATCGGGCACAAAGATGAAGACGAATGCAATGGAAAGATTAATACCGGCATGTTTGCTGCGATGCGTGAATCGGGAGATGTAATGGGTACATTTGTCGGTCACGATCACGACAATGACTATATAGGCACATATTATGATATAGCTTTAGCATACGGCCGTTATTCGGGAGGAAAGACAGTCTATAATAACTTAGGGCTAAACGGATGCCGCATAATTGAGTTAACACAAGACAAACAGGAATTTACCTCTTATATCCGACTTCTGGGCGGCGAAAAACTTTTCCCGGTAAAATATCCGGATAGCTTTGTTGCGCCAAAAGAGAGTAAATAGGAAAGGCTATATAGATCAATAACATAAAACGTGAGATTGTCTCAAGAGTAAATTAGCAGTATCTAATTGATACTCTTCCTTGTCATGTTGAACGATAGTGAAACATCTCTTATATCAAAGGAGATCCTTCCCTCTGGTCAGGATGACAACCAACGGTCACAGGAGTGAAACGTATGAAAAAAGAAAGTGAATTTTACTTTTGAGACAACCCTACGTTATTTATTACAATAAATTTCCGATCTTAAATCCTAAGAAAACTGTACGTGGAAGGCTTGGCCCATAGATATAAGAGGGATCGCGATCAGCCCCTCTGTCAAAGTCACTTTGATATGAATTGAATATATTCTTCATTCCGGCAAACCATTCCATTGTAACCCCCGCTGTCAATCGCATATCGTAATGGAACTTTATTCCTGCATCAAAAAAGCTTTTGGATTTGCGTAACTCTCCGGCTTCCGGCTGTGATATTTCCGGCCCAAAGTAAGGCACTAACATTTTACCTGTATAATTCCCCATAACAGATACACCCAGATTACGTACAAATTCCCAATCGGCAGTAAAGAATCCATATGTATCGGGAGTTCTGAAGAACTTCTTTTCACCAAAAGTCTCCTCTGCCACTTTGTATTTACTTGACTGCACAGTAAATCCGGCGCTGAAATTCAACTTGTCGGAAGGTATTAAGCGAAGTTCCAGATTTAAGCCTTGCACTACAGCACCATCTTCCGAGTTGATACGGGTATAAATTACTGTGCCATTCTCATCCGCCTCCCCAATCTCGTTACGGAACGGATTATGCAGCTTATTATAAAATCCTTCGACCAGAATATTTGTATTGACTCCACCTATTTGCTTATTAAAATCGAAGGAAAGCGTAATGCTGGTACTGTTTTCCTGCTTCAGGTCAGGGGCGTTCTGATTGATTACCTGACGCGAGCCTGATGTTTCGATGTGTAAATCTTCATCGAATATTTGTGGAGCCCTATATCCTCTGGAAAAGCCTAAACGGGTTTGCAGGTAGTCTGTGAGGTCGTACATAACGCTTGCCCTTGGAACAAATACAGTCCCCGACTTATCGCTATCATGCTGTTTATCGTCCACTGAATAATGCTCTACCCTTGCTCCTGCCAAAAACTTTGCCTTCCCGACTTTAATTTCATATTGTGCAAATACTCCTGTGATAAGCAGAGACTGATCTGATACAACACGATTGGAAACATGAGGTACCGAATAGATTGAATCACCTGTATTATTATGGTTTGGGCCAATTTCAGCATTGTCATAATCCGGATATCCCAGCTTTATATCTTTGAGGTGCGAACCTGTATGCTCTACTCCCCCTATCAACGTCGAATTATCATTTACCGAAGCTTTATACTGCACCCCTAAGTTATAAGTCTTATCCTTAGTATTGCCATAATCGCTCATAGAGTGATTTGCCCCGTAGTAAGAATCTCTATTCAGATATTGTCCCGATGCAAAAAGAGTTAACAAGTCGCTTTCACGAAAATATTGCTCGAACGTCAATGCCCCTGTTTTCATATCATGCGCAACAGATTCCGATATATCCCTTTCGTGATGAGGATAATCCTGTTTATTCCCTCCATTGCGTTCTTCACTTATATTAAAGAAATCGAGGCTTAACTTACTTCTATACCCCGGACGATGGAAAATACGGGTTCCGATCACTGTATTTTTCATTGGTGCAATTTCTGAAAACCCATCTCCGTTATCATCAAACATTTTGCGGTCGCGCATATTTCCAAATACAGCTATCCCCGTTTTGTGATCGTCAGTAACCAGCGAAGCATTGAATGTGGCATTATAGTCAGGTCTAGGCCCATTAGAACCACTAACTCCCGTACCAATAAGTGATGTATTGAAACCGGCTTCAAATGAATTCCGCTTTGGATCTTTCATTATCAGGTTTATAGTTCCGGCAATAGCATTCGACCCATAGAGAACAGATCCACCACCCCGCACGATCTCTATACGTTCGAGCATATTAGCAGGAATCAGTTCTAATCCATATACGCCGGCCAGACCACTGAATATAGGGCGGCTATTAATCAATATCTGCGAATAAGGCCCTTCCATTCCATTCATCCGTACCTGTGAGAATCCACAGTTCTGACAATCATTTTCATACCGCAATCCGGTAGCAAAATTCAATCCTTCTCCCAAAACTACCGATTGGGTAGATTCAAGCATCCTTGTATCAATGGTATTAACGATAACAGACGCCTCTGTCCGCTTTTGGGTTGTTCGTCCGGCAGTTACAACCACTTCGTTCAGTTTAAGGACATCCTCTTCTACTTCGAAATTCAATTCAGTGGATGTTCCTTTTTTTATTATTACTTCCTTTTCTACAGGCTTATACCCTACCCCTTGCACAAGGATGGTAAATTTCCCTTCAGGAAGATTGCTAAGCATGTAATGCCCTGAAGCATCCGTCGATGTACCTATTGTGGTATTCTTTAATATGACATTGATATATGGAATATGTTCCTTGGTTTTACTGTTAAGAATATGCCCGAAAACATGAGCATCCGTCCTAATCAGATCCGCATGCACAAAAGAGTAAAAGAAAAATAAGACAAATAACAACAATGATAGTTTCTTCATATTATATGTTTATATATTAGCGAGGATATCAAGATCTTCCGGGGCACAAAAATAGTACAATTGCATTTCCCTCACAATTGCTTCATAGTGAAATATGACAGTCTATCAATAATATTTGTAGAAACAAGTCTTTCGTTTGTATAATAGTGTGATATATAAACGAAAGGCTGCTCTGTAATGGAGCAGCCTCTTAATATTATTATGTGATAGGAATATCTGTCAGATATTTTTACTATATCGCTATCTCGTTAAACTGAAATAGGATTCGGCATTATTGCATTTCACATAAGCATCTAATCTGCAATGTTTCCCGGCTTCCAATTTTACATTTTGCATAAATATTACTTTAGTATAGGAACAACTCGAAGAGTTTGAGGTTCCTGTAAATTCAATATTATATGTCCCCGGAGGCACTGCAGCATAGTTAACACCTGTAGTACCACCCGCGCGAATTATATTCACGCCATACCAATCGCATACATATGCCGGAACAGTAGGATTAGAAACGCTATAAAATGTCACTTTAGGGTTTGAGATATCCCCTCCGTTAGCCGCGGCATACGCTGTAATACTAACCGGAGCAAAATCAACTGTTTGGGCATTGAGACTTGAAAAGCACAAAGAGAAAAAGAATACTCCCAGAATAAACAATTTTCTTTTCATAATAATAAGATTTTGATGAATTAATAAATGATTTATCTCCTCACTTTTTAACAAAAGTACGTTAAATTAACATTAATTTCTTAAATCAGGAAATTTTTCAATGGAAATTTCTGATTTATTTTTAGAGATAGGAGTATCTTGCTCTTTATCAGCTGAATCATAAGGAATTATAGATTAGGTGTAAACGAAAAAGAATAGATGAATAGTCATTTATTCTTAGACAGCATCCCCTGATGTTCCGGATCATAATTCCGTATCCACCATTTATACATTAAAACAGCGGTAATACAATACGCTCCGGCATGTATCCACAATGTTATGTATTCCTTCCAAACATCAGGCAAAGTTGCGCCCATTGTATTTAGCTTTATGAATCCGTGTATTCCGGGCGTGGATGGTATTATATATGCTATCGCCTTGATTGGAGCAGGTATAGCTGTCCATGGCCATGAAATACCCGAAATAAATATAAACACCACACTGGTGAATACGAAAAGTGGCATTCCAAATTCACGTTGAGAACAGAAATAGGATAGTGTCATAGCAAAAAAAGTAGCAGCTAAAAGAAAAGGCATCAGGAATGCAGCAATTGTAAACGGATCTCCAATTTGTGGAAACTTAAATATGTAAGGAACAACGCGCAATACCCATACCGAGATTAACATATAAAGAGAAGCATAGCAGAAAGCTTTACCGATTGTTAATTTCACGGCCCCCACATTTTTCCCCTCTGCCGTATGCGATGCGATTGTAAAACGTTTTTTATCATTATGAGTTCCTACGATCGTAGCGATCCCTAATATAAGTGTCTGTTGGATAATCAATAATAATATAGCCGGTACCAGAAAACTGGCAAAACCATTTTGAGTATTATACATCACCACCCATTGACTCTCCACTGTCTGACGGGTAGTTTCGTCTTCTTCCTGACTACCTCCTCCCGTTTCGGCAACACGTATATCAGCACCCATATCCAGTGATACTTCTGTTGCACTAAGCAACATAGCCTTATAGAAAAGCAAACTACTCATATCGGCATATACACTGACCGATGTCTGCTGCTGAGTATTTATCTTTTGGCTGAAATCGCTTGGTATATATATAATACCATATGCCTCTTTTCGGCGAAGAGCTTCCCTGGCATCTTCCATATTGACAGCATAGCCGATAATATTCACATCGGCGGTAGCGTCTACTCTACGCTTAAATTCACGCGATAAAGCAGTATTTGAATCATCCACTACTATAGCTTTTACTTCATGTACTGTTTCGTTATTATAAATGAAGCTATATAGAATGGGGTAAGCGAAGGGTACAATAAAAAACAATAAGATGACGGCCCCATCTTTGAAGACAAGCTTTAGCTCATTCCACCATACATAATATATATCAAGTAATAATTTTTTCATAATTCCTTATTTACTATTCTTCATATATATCAGCCGTTAACATTTTCCTTAATACTCCCATAAAGAATATAGACAGCACAACAAAGCAAAGTAATGCTGCATATTGATATAAAGAATATCCGACGGCAATGCCATTCAAAGCCTGATCAATATAAATCAGGAAAAAATGCCTGAGAGGGAAAAAATTACTCAGCGCACTAAGGCTGCCATCCATAGCTAGTGTA
The DNA here is from genome assembly GCA_031285905.1 of Prevotella sp. Classification (GTDB taxonomy): domain Bacteria; phylum Bacteroidota; class Bacteroidia; order Bacteroidales; family Dysgonomonadaceae; genus Dysgonomonas. The sequence goes on along the minus strand of JAITVH010000017.1, from coordinate 3,642 downwards.
GAAAAAGAAAAGCCCGTAATCGAGAATGATACCATGCCTATCAGACTGGCTATACTTAGCGCTAATCTGTAATTTCTGAATATCCCCAACAATATAATCCCTACCCCTTGGGCTGCCAATATCAGGCATAAATAATTGAAAAACATCGGCCAGAATCCACCATGAAGAGGAAATCGATTATAATAATACAGGACACTTATAAATAAAAGTGCAATAAGCAAATAGATAACCGTATACGGTAATAGTTTGCCAATCACCACTTTCAGGATCGAACCGTTACCCATCTCCATCAACCTCCTACCCGTATGCGATTTTATTTCCGAACCAAAAGCCGATACTGTAAACATGAGAATAATAAGCTGTAATATTCCGGGCATAATTACATTATTCAAATAGACCGAATAATTTAGCCACGGATTACCAATAGGATGAGTATCAATCGTTATAGGTTGCAAAATTGGCATTATCTGATTTTCTGTAAATCCCTTTGCCTCTGCCGTTTGTAATCCAACAGCAGCAGAAGCCAATGTAGAGATAGTTTTCAAGTCCTGAAATAATAATGAACCTGATATAAGGAATGCATTGTTTGTATAATATACCAATTTAGGACGATTCCCGGAGATAGCATCTTTCGAGAAATCTTGCGGAATGGTCAATACAGCATATACTTCCATACGCTCCATCTGATGACGGGCTTCCTTGAACGAAAGGCTTTTGTATTTAATATTTGTCTTTTCGAATGCGTCTAACTGCCTGATTAATGATCTGGATGTCGCTGTATTGTCAAGATCGACTACAGCAATAGGTATACGGGACGGTAAGCCGCTATCCATCATCCACATCAACAAAATAAGGGATAGTATAGGGGCAACAAATATCCCCCATATACATATCTTCGATGTGGAAATGCGATACCATTCCCTTTTGAATATAGCCAATATGCCTTGTCCCGAATCCATTTATTCTTTTATAATAAGAGACATACCCGGTAATACATCAACAGATGAATCCTTGAAACGAGCCCTTACTTCGAATGTTTTACGATCAAATTGTCCGGTAGTCTTTGTCGCTTTCCATGCAGCATATGAGCCCAAGTCCTTCACATAATAAATTGTCATATCCAAATGCTCCTCTAAAGCCGGGACATACACTGTTATCGTTTTACCAACATCCTTATAGTCTTTAAGGCGATCTTCACGGATATTGAAAGAACCCCACTTTTCATCCAATTTTGCAACATTCATTATTGGCGCGCCCGTACCTACAAGCTCTCCCACATTCGGAAATTTTTCCGATATACGGCCGTCAATTGGCGATATCAGATAACTTTCTGCTATATATGACTCCACTTCCGCGACAGCACCCTTAGCCCTTTCTACCATGGCCTGAGCAGCTTCTTTATCTTCCCTTTCGGCTCCATTCCGAGCCATATCATATTGAGACTTTGCAGCCTTCTCTGTTGCTGTAGAAGCTTTGTACTGTGCTTCTGTCTCATCTCTCTTCTGAGCAGTCACCACTCCTTTATCAAATAAGTTCTGTACTCTGTCGAAAGATTTTTTTGCTATATCAACACCAACGACAGCTTTTTGCCACATTTCATATGCGCCTTGTATCTGTTCCTGACGTGCACCTTTGATAGCCTTCTGATTCTGAGCAGAAGCACCCTGTTCGGCCGCCGTAGCCTGAGCCAACTTAGCTTCAATATCAGGAATACTGAGAATAGCCAGCGTATCACCTTTCCTTACATAACTTCCCTCTTCCACCAGGTATTTTTCAATACGTCCCGGTACTTTACTGGATATTCTGACTTCTGTGACATCTGCTTCTCCCTGGATTATATTATCTTCCTGATTGAGAAAAAAGAAACCATATAATCCTACTGCGATTATCACAGCTGCAAAAACCAGTATAGGTATAAGTTTTGATCCTGATTTTTTATTTTCTGTTTCCATATAATGAAAATGATTGTTATTCGTTTATTATATTCCTTCCTAAAGCTTTGTTCAAATATACCCTGCAAAGTATAATATCTATCTGCGCATCAATCAATTCAGAATGTGCTTGTATCCATGCTGTTTGGGCAGCCATCACATCAGAGGCAGTAATTACCCCTTCTTCAAAACCAACGTTTGCATACCGAAGATTTTCATCTGCCTTCTCTGTATTTTTATCAGATGAGACCAACTTCTTATTTGCTTCATTCAATTTGTACGCAGACTGATTTACCTGTAATGTTATTTTTTCCCTGGCATCTGCTAATTCAAATTGTTTGATACGGGTTTCAGCTTTTGCCGAATTCAGTTTAGCCGAATTGGAAACGAAGTTTAACGGGACTTTAACAACAACTCCAACATTCCACATGCCACCGAACTTCTTTTCAAATCCATCAAACAAGTTAGGATTTGTCCATATATAGTTAGCACTGAGGGCTATATTAGGCATAAAATCAGCCATAGCAATATTTTCCTGTTTCTTATATATTTTAGTTGCCAGTTCCAGGCTTCTGATTTCAGGACGGTTTACTAATGCTTCATCCATATTAGGAGCGACATCCATACTTTGCCCTATATTCAGATTATCTATATTTTCATCCTTTAAAATAATCGCATCGCTAATATCCAATCCACATAGTTGCGATAATAGCATCTTAGCAAGGCTCAGTCCATTCTCAGCTTTAGTTAGTGTCATCTCAGCTTCATTTAGCTTGACATTTACCGAAAGCCTGTCCGCCTTAGTTACTACCCCTTCCTCTTCCATAGCGGCAATATCCGAATCCATTTTTTCCATGAGTCCGACATATTTTTCAGCCAGTTTTTTCTTATTTGCTACCGATACAACCTGCCAATAAGCATTATCTACTTCCATGATAACCTCCGTCATCTGTGTTTCTTTCATTGTCTTCGCCAGATCTTCTGCATAAGAACGTAGGTCATTATAGGCTATGATCTTTCCACCCATAAATAATGGTTGTGTAAGATTAAATCCTCCTGCCCAGATATTCTTTATTTCCACTTTTCCCAGATCCCAGATTCCGTCTCTTATATTTTCCGGAATCGGAATAGATGTTATCTCTCCAATAGGTATAGGTAATGGTATTCCGGTAGGAATAGCACTGGAAGGAATCAGATGTAAGTCTTTCTGATTACGCATATAACCTCCCAGAAACTGGATTTCAGGGAAGAACTTAGTCAAAGCGTCTTTTTTATTATAATATGCTATCCGTTCTTGCTCTGTAGCAATTTTTAGCGTCTTATTATTTTCTATAGCCAATCTTCTACATTCTCCCAAATCCAATAATTGTTGCGCAGCAATATTAAAGCTATTGAAAAATATAAGTATGAAAATTAATACCAGATTCTTTCTTGACATATTCAACCGTTAGCTATTAGGTTAATATTAATTGTCTATGCAACTATATTTTATATCGCAAAAGTATAACACTTTCTAAAAGTACAAAAACATTCATCGCTTTTTACTAATAATTTAACATTCTGTCTAAAAAAAGGTTCAAAATAATCCTATTATGTAGTAGATAAAAAATATTGTCGCATTTTCTCTGGTCGCTGTAGGGGCGAAATATCTTTCGCCCGCTGATTATGCGGGCGAAAGATATTTCGCCCCTACGACATTAAATACGACAAT
>JAITVH010000002.1 GCA_031285905.1 Prevotella sp. | reverse complement strand
GATTACTCAAAAGAGAAGCTAAGACATATAATCCTGCATGAGTGGTATCACTATAAACAGAAAGATGCTTGGATAAAACTTTTAATGTATTTTGTCACTTGCTTATTCTGGTGGAATCCACTTGTCTATCTCTTCAAGAAAGATGTAGAGCAAGTCTTGGAGATTCGTTGTGACTTAACGGTTACAAAAAACATGACTACAAAAGAAACCGTAGATTATCTTGATGCGATTCTGTCAGTTATTAAAAAATCTCATAAGCCAAACAGGATGGTGTATGCGTTTGCTACCGGCCTAATTGATAACGTCAGAAAAAAGAAGGGCTTTGCTATTAAACAACGTTTCCAGCTTGCCTTAAAGAGTGGTAAACAACCAATAGCATCAAGTAGAAAAAATGTTGTTTTAGCAGCTGTAATTTCCGCTATGTTCTTTTTTCTGTCTTATCTATTTGTGTTGCAGCCCATCTATAGCGATGTTCCGATTTCAGAAGGCAATACACCCGTAGAGACAGACAATTCTTATCTCATCCGGGATGTAGGCGAATCAGAATCCTACTCGTTGTATGTAGACGAAGAGTTTGTTACGCACATAAGTGGTAACGATGCTAAGAGTCTAAAAGAATTATTACCGATAAAGGAGAATGTTGAATGAAAAAGAAAATCCCAGCATTGTTGCTTGCTGCCACTATCATGGCATCAAGTCTTATGACCATGCCTGTGTTTGCAAGTAACACAGCCGTACCGAGACAATCAAATTCTGATCGTTCAGAACTCGTGAAGCAAGAGCAAACAGTGTGGAAGTATGTGGTGAATGATGCGACAGGTGTACTGCTGAAAAGGCTTTGGTCTCTTACGTATGGTAAATGGCTCACCGACTGGATAACTGTATAAACCTTGCTGAAAGAAAATACTTTCTCTGAATTTCAGAGAAAGTATTTTCTTTTTATATTAACTATTGACATATAAAGATAATTGATGTAAAATGGTGTTGTAACAGCACATCGGTTGTCATTTGCATTACATAGGGATAGAATGGAGGGAGATTCCAATGATGCAGTGAATCAAGCAAGCTCCTACCCCCGGTCGAATATAAACATACGTGATTTGAAAGGATGGCACAACATGAAAAAGCTTATCAGCGCGATCTTGGCAATGGCTATGGTGGCAACTATGGGTGCGTCTGCTTTTGCGGAGGATGCAGTTCCAAGCAGCGAGGTCACGATTGAAACCTTGACTGAGAACATCAGCCAAGAGATCGTCACGGATATTAAAGAAAGCGTATCTTCTGGATTGAGGTATGCTGACGGGACTGTTGTTCCTGTTGATTCCTTCGTCACAATTGAAGAAGCACCAGTGATGCGGGCAAGATCGCAAGGTATAGACGATCCCCAAACATATCTGGTTACAGTACGCGCTGGTGTGAAAAAAACTGACTCAGACACTGAAGATAGAAATTCTGGCAGTAAGAGTGCCAGCATTTATTTACAACTTACATGGACAGATAATGCTGGAACCGGCAATGTTCTCAATAGTCTATCAACAAGGTTGACCAATTCTGGATTCAAGGTTACATCTGGCACTCTAAAATATGGAGATGGTTCAAGATCTGCTGCAACATGGACTACAAAAAATATTGGGAGTACATCTTCTTACTCGATTTCTCCCAATTTGACAACGTACGACCCTGCTGCTAGCTATACAGTTATGCTTGAAGGTGAACTTTTCTCCCTCTTTACAACGGTTGGGGCAAATGTCTTCCAGTAAGCTAAATCTGTAATAGTTTTCGTGTAGGATAGCAAACGAAACGTTTGCTATCCTACATTCCTTACTCAGTGAAAAATAAGAGGTAACAATATAATGAATGCAAACAATACTTCTATTAATAAAATTGCATTAATATGTGTCGGGTTAGTCGCCGTAGTACATATTCTCTTTGCTTTGCTCCTCTATCCCGTAGTTGTTTATGAGATAAGTAATGATATGTATTCTCTTGCTCAGCTAATTATTAGATTTATCGAATTATTTTCTATTGTATTTTTAGGAGCAATTCTCCGAAGAAAACATAGAGTAATCTTATTAGTTAATCAAATTTTGCGACTTAAATACAGCAGAAATATTTTGATTTGTGCCGCCATCGTAATAGTCCTGCACATTACGGAGCTCGCTCCCATTCTTTACGTTCAACTGCCTCATATGCTTAGATTTGAGGATGCTCTTGATGTGCATTTATTCCTAAATCTTTTATGGGAAGAATTAATGGGGCGATTTATGTTTTCTCATATGCTACTTTGTCTACTGATTGTCTTTGTGAGTAGAAAAAATACTACAGAAACGATCTAGATAAAGTGCACGCAACGCATAAACATTAAGTACACTTTTACGGTACATGCTTGCTCGATTATTATATGCTATTCATTCCTGTTTTCGCGTACAACATTTATTTACAAAAAGTCTGTCAAGAGAAATCCTGTCAGACTTTTTGCGTTCCTTGTGAAAACAAAGAACGGATAGGCTATGTGTCCGCAATGAGTAACTAGATTTTTCGATTCCTCCGCTGTTCAAACTAAAAGCAATAATATAATTAAAACAATCTATTTCTCTTTATTTGGATGACAGCTACCATCCAAGCTATCATATGAGGAATATATGCTATAAAGTAGATTGTATCGAGAAAATTTAACTTTTTTCACTATCCCCCTTTTGAAAAGCATATTTTGTGTTATAATGATACCAGATTAAGGAGTGTCCTGCGCCCATAAAAACGGGGAGATAAATATCATGATTACTGAGGGAAAAGAATCCGATCTTGAATGTGCAAAACTAACAGCCGTCCGAATCAGCCGTCAAAAGGCTTTTGAACGCGCACAAAGCATCAGAAAGTTGCAAGAGCTACAGCAGCGTTGGCCGGATGATGAAAAGATTGCCTATCAATGCGTGAGCGGAGTATTGGATCTTCTCTTTAGCCAGGATTCGGCAAGAAACACGGATAATGTTAACATAATCTTGGAGCTTCGAGATCGGTGGCCGGATAATGAGAAGATTGCTTTTTACTGTGCGAGTGCATTACTTTTCCTCACCAGCGCTCAAGATGCGAAGGGGCGCGCAGAAAGCGCCCGTGAACTGCAGAAGTTACGGGATCATTGGCCGGAAGATTTAGAAATTGCTCAGTCATACGCAGAGGGACTGTGCTATCTTTCCAATGTTCAGGACATTGCGGAGAAATATGATAGTCTCGAAAAGTTACTAGAGCTACAGAGGTTTTGGCCGGATGATTATGAGATTTGGAGTTTATACTTAAGTGCAAAACGCGATCTTATGCTTGCTCTGAATATTAGGAGTAAAGAGAACAATGAGAGGTTTGACAATAAGGGGCTTTCCCGGCGATTTCCATATTGGCCATGAAAACGATACCAATATATACCACTGTCACAACCTTAAATCTTCGGTAAATCAGAATGATGTGCAATATATAGAATAGCCATTGCAATATAAGAAGATATGGTATATGATGGGATTAGAAATGTGTAGGAAGAGGATGACCAAGATAGCCTCGGGAAAGTATTCTGAAAATGCAAAAACCACATTAGCAGATTAAGTTTCTGCTGGTATAGGCACTGTCCTCACTTTGAAAACGCTTGCCGAACATTTTGAGGGTGATATAATGACGGATTATGATAAGATTAAGAAGCTGTTTAATATTACAAAGCCTAAAGGATTTACGGCGGAGGAACTAGAGGTCTGTAAATCTAAGGGTATCGTATTACCACAAGCCTTACTTGACTATTATAAGGAGCTAGGTAAATTTGAGCTTAGTGAGGGTTATCGTTGGTCATTTCTGTTGAGACCCAATCAATTAGGGAGAAAAAGATACAGCTTGGCCAAATCGTGCGTTCTAGTATTTTATATAGATACTACTGCTTTCGGGTCGTTTTGGTATGGCATTAAACATGAACATCTAAGTAAATTTAATCCTCCAGTATATGTTTATGTTACAGGTTTGGAAGATGAAGATTATGATTATGACGGGTGGATGCTCTGTTGCAATAGTGTTCAGGAGTTTATAACTGCAAAAGCATATGAACAATCCCATTTTTTGCATAAATACTCAAGCATAGCTTATTATGATCTTGAGATCAATGATTTGTCTTTTATTGTTAAAAACTATAAAAGTAAAGGGATTATACTTACAACATATCGTAGTGAAAATGAAGATCAGTTTGATGAACTCGACGATGCTACAGTAAGGCACTTTTCAGATAGTAGTTATGGGACGATTCTTGACTCATTTGGCAATAATAACCACGACGATTCAGCCCGATTTTATGATATTTATCAGAGAGGCACTAGAACACCGTTTCATAACAATGATGATGCTTATGAAGAAAGTCTATTGGATAATGTGACTATGTACTTTGGAAACTATGAGGATAGTGTCATCGTAATTAGTGGTATGTCGATGCATTATTCTTCCCTTAATGAAGATCACTTTCTTGAAATGGATAAAGATTTATCTACTATGAAAGAACGGGTAAGGGTTGGTAAGCGGGGTGACTCTAAGGAGAAAAAGGTGTAAATAATATATGCGAAACAAAAAAATAGGCCAAGGCATATGCCCGGCCTATATATAGATAATTTATCACAAGATGTTTTCCCCGTAAGCATTTGCGGTCTTCTGCGAATTCTCTGCGAATTTCTTCGCTCAATTTGATTTTCATGATTTGGCATCGCAATGTGGAATTCAGAGAAGCGACATCAAAATTCTCGATAGATAAACGGTTTTTTCGAGTATAACGCGACACTCCACAACATAATACGGTATGGAATATCAGCTTAGGCGGATTTTTGCCAAGGTGGAGGTAGCGAGTTCGAGCCTCGTAACCCGCTCCATCTAAAATTCCTCACAACCATGCGGTTTGTGGGGAGTTTTTCTTTTGTAAAAGAGAGGGCGTTTTCGCTCGTTTTTGAGGTCTGGCTAACACTTTGGCTAACACTTGGCTAACAGGCTTGCGGGAGTCTGGTTTCAGCGGGTTTCTGTGCTCTGGCGTAGGGGTGCTGATTCTTGTTGAGCCCCGCCGCGCTGCACGTTCGGAATGTGCCCTGCATATCCTTCGCCAGTATCATCTTCCGCAGTTCGCTGATGTGCGTGTAGATATTCATCGTCGTCTCCAGCTTGGAGTGCCGCAGCCATTCTTGGATGTCCTTCACGTTCCAGCCTTTGTCGTAGAGAATAGACGCACATGAATGTCGGAGATCATGAAATCTCATGTGGGGCATCCCCATCTGCTCGATCACCGTCACAAACCGCTTCGACACATAATCAGGCCGGAAAAGCCGACCGTCAGGCCATGTGAAGATGTAATCCGAGTCCACATACTGCTTGCCAAACAGCTTCTTGTTTGCCGCCTGCTGTGCCTTGAGGGACAGCAGGATTTCTTTTACCTCCGGCAGCAGCATGAAGGTGCCTCGGCTGGCCTTGCTCTTGGTGCGGTCTTTGGCCACGATGGTTTTGTGCT
>JAITVH010000133.1 GCA_031285905.1 Prevotella sp. | reverse complement strand
TCCCAAGGTTTCCAGAATTCGTGTGCAGGACGTCCGAATCCTCCCCATGCCCAGAAATTACATCCTGCCAGATTTCCGTTCTCCTTAGCTGATGCGACCACTTGAGAGAAGATGTTTGCGTAGTACTTATCGCGGGCTGTTACAGGATCGTCCAGTGTATATTTATGATTGTCGCGAGGGAAACCGAATTCTTCTATAGTCATCGGTTTGTTCAGTTTTTTAGCTATTGCCATATGGTCTTTTATATAGGTATCTGTCCTGACAATGGCTGTATCTACTGATTCCACAATCTTGGTTATATCTATCCAACTCCAGTTTTTAGGCCAGATGTGTATTGTCAAATAGTCAACATTCGAATCGGCATGTATATCTTCGTAAAGCTTCATATCTCCTTCCGATCCCATAAAGCCTTCGTTACCAATCGAAATAAGATGATTAGAGTCGAGTGAACGTATCAGCGCAGTTGTTTCCTTCAGCCATTTTACAAAGGCAGGCTTACCTTCGTCACTGAATACACGCGGTTCATTTCCTACCTGCCACGACATAAGGGTAGTATCATCCGTATATTTTTTTCCTGTATATCTGTTTGTACGTGATATGACATGTTTCACATGGTTGAGAAACAACGTATGACAGCTATCACATTCAGCATATTGGGCAACATGTTTTACAAATACCGGCCAATCGTGCACTCCCTTTTCGGGAACATCGCCTTTGCCTGCCCAGTTGAGGTATTGACCGTATCCGCCACTCCACTCCCAACTGTTGTTGATATAGAGAACAGCGTGCATATTACGTTTGCCTAGTTCAGCCATGAAGAAATCCAAACCATCGAAAATAGTATCATTATATACACCCGGAGCAGTTTGCAGAGTCGGTCGTACTTTTACCTCCTGACCATCGACACCATCGGCACCCACGAGGACACGAAGATTGGTTATTCCATTCTCTTTCATAAAGTCCAGTTCTTTCAACAGGCGTTCGCGGTTTCCACCTTGTCCGGTAGAGCCTAAAATAGCTCCGTACCAATAATTTGTACCCATGAAGTAATATGGTTTATCACCTATTACAAAATGTCCGTCTTTTTGCTTTACAAATGCCGGTTCTTCCGTCTTGGTACTTTTATTGCCATTGCAGGCGAATAAGGCTAGAGCCATAGTTGCAAACACTATCAGTTTCTTCATGTCTATTTATTGTACATTTAGTTTTTCTTTCATAAAGGCTTTTGCAGCATCATTGTATTCTTTTCCTACACTATGTCCGAAGTCGGGAAATGCCATCCACCGTTTTTCTGATTTTACCTGATTGTAGGCTGCAAAGTTGATATGCGGAGGACAAACATCGTCCTGCATTCCTATACCCATTATCAGCGGGCATTCTATCCATTGTGCCAGATTCTTGATATCGAAATATGTTAGCAGATCGTAGATGTCATCCCATTTGGCTTCGGGATGGTCTTTCATATATGTTTCAAAATCGCTTCTCGGCCAATGTGTTATTTTAAAGTAGTCGCGATAATCGGACAAGAACGGAATATTCGGTGCTGCTACTTTTACTCTTTTATCGAGAGCGGCAGCTGCAAAGGAAAGCGCACCTCCCTGACTTCCACCTCTTACAGCAATCTTTTCCGCATCTATTTCGGAACGGCTGCAAACAAAGTCTAAAGCCCTCACTACATCAAGAAACGCCCCGCGATAGTAATAATCATCTTTATTATCTAAACCGTAGGTAATCCATGTTCCGAAACGGTTTGTCGGCTGATTCAGAGCCTGCCCTCTGATGGATAAGACAAAGTAGGCAAAACCGTCCCACCACTGATTAGGCGGATAGGGCGATGAACCATAACCCATATATTCGACAATAACAGGATGCTTACCTTCTTTCTTTGGCTTTGCATAGTATCCTTTAATCGGCTCATTACCAAAAGAGCGCATTTCTACAAGGTATACATCGTAGTCTATCTTAGAATATTCGGGCTGCAAAGTCAGTTTATATTGAGGGGCTACTTTTGCTAACTCTTTTAAACTATTGTCCCAAAAGGCGCGAAAGTCTTCTTTTGCATCGATAGGTGAACTGATCTTTTCCGGCTCAAAGCCTACATTGAATTTCTTTTCGCAGGCTTGCTCTCCGTTACGGATAAACTGTACGGTGTATCGGTAAAATCCGGCATCCGGATTCTGATAATCAAATGATTTACTATAGATGGTCTTTCCTTTTATTTCTATATCGAGCGAATCGGTTTTAAGAGGTTGGTAATCATCTGTTGTGAGCTTTACAACCAGTCTTCCCTGTACATTCCATGCGTTTTTATTTTCCAGATTAACAGTGATCTCAATAGGATCCGGTGACATGAAGACATAGTCTGAATCGGCAACAGCAACATTCAAGATAAGTTTGTCATTAGTTTCTGCTGTAGATACGGATAGCTTCGCCCCTTCGAGGAAACCTCCGATATTCCATCCATCATGGAATTTGATTGCTATCACATTCTCACCTATTTCACTTATAACTTCCTCAGACACAAGATAAGTACGTTCTCCATCATTATATCCTTTATAATTGTGTGGAAATTCTCCTGTTTTCCCTATCATCTTGCCATTGAAATATACTTCATCTGTAGCTGCCAGACGGCCAAGATGTAGCATAATAGCTCCTTTGACTTTTACTGCTTGTCTGAGACTATCCGACAGTTGTATTGTCTTACGATACCAACCGAAGCCGTTATCGAGTGTAATATTCTGATCTTTCAACAATTTGGATGCAGTAACTTCTACCCAATCTGAATCGTTATAGTCTGCATTCATCCACAGGCTGTCTGTTCCCTCTCCTGCATGGAATTTCCAAATATCGGAATAAGACTCACTTATTGCGGGTGTTAAGTCCTCCTTTATTTCACTTTTGCATGAGATCAGCGAACTTATTCCGACAAGGATAATCAAACCTAAACCTAATACTTTCATTTGCTATTGTATTCTTTTATCGTCTTTTTCACTACTCTTCCCCATTCTTTAAGATCGCTATCCTGCCACCCAGAAAGAGGTGAGGTCGCATCTTTTATCATCGAACAGGTTTCGTCTTTACTCGATACTGACCATGTAACCCAGCTAAGACGGTTAGCCTCCATCCAATTAAGCCATTGTTGCCACGATGTGTGATCGATCGGTCCGTCTCCTGTGGCTTCCATAGATGCACATTCGGATATAAAGACCGGTATTCCTTTTTTCAGTGCATAATCTGCTCTATCCCGTAGCTCTTGTTTGTGAGTGGCTGCGTAGAAATGCACACTATACATTATATTTTCATATCCCAGTATGGGATTGTCGGCAACCAAATGTATATCCTGATCCCAATGTGGGCAGCCGACGAGTATTATATTCTTTTTGTCAATCTCTCGGATTGTTTTTATCAATTCCTCAGAGTATGCTTTAACTTCCGCCCATGTTTGCTGTTCGGGCTCGTTGAATATCTCGTAAATGATATTCGGATAGTCTTTGTATTTAGTCGCTGCCTGTTTGAAAAACAGCCTCGCTTCTTCTTGTTTTATGGTATGGCTGTGCCAGTCGATAATAACATACATATTATTTTCTATCGCCGCATCCACAACATTATACAGGCATTGCATTGCTCTTTGCGGATTGTCGATGTATGCTCCATCGGGGTCGACTCCTATTGCTGCACGTATCAGATTAGCATTCCAGTCGGTATTTAGCCAAGAGACTGTTTCTTTATTGTAAAATTCAGACCACCAGTTATGCCAGCCAAGACTGACTCCACGCAAGACGAGCTCATTACCTTGCTGATCTGTTAACTGAGTTCCCTGTACAGAGAGGGATCCATGCTTGTCGACAAAACCTGCCGGTTCTTGCTTTTCTTCCTCTTGTCCCGAACCGCCTGAGCAGTTTATACAGGAAATACAGAAGAGAAACAACAATGCTGTCAATAGTTTAGTTTTTATGTTGAGTATCTTTTTCATATCTTATTGTTTCTCTTCTGCATTAAACTTATTATTTAAAACTTGGTAATACGTCGCGTGTAACTACATACGACTGATTCATAGCATCTTGCCACCACTCATCTGTAGCATGTTTAGCTCCGCTGTCGTTTGTCCCATACCACGGCATGAACCAAGCCCAGCGTGCTCCGGCATTCCATTGTTCGGACAATAGTCCTACTGTACCACTTTCGGTAAGGGCAATCACTTTATGTCCATAGCGGTCAAATTCAGATTGATATTCAGCTTCGCTGGCTGCAGCATCTTTATTGTAAAGGTCGCGTCATATAATATCTACATAATTGTCACCCGGATACCAGCTGTCATCACCAGACTCGCTTGTCCACACCCAGATGAGGTTATTAACACCTTCGGCTTTGAAATAGTCGAACATAGCAACCCACATTTCCTTACACGATTCGGCATCTTTACCCCACCAGAACCAACCTCCGGCTGCTTCATGAAATGGACGCCAGATAACGGCGATACCTTCGCTCTGTAACTGTTTGAGAGATGTTGCCACTTTTGCCATATCAGC
>JAITVH010000096.1 GCA_031285905.1 Prevotella sp. | reverse complement strand
ATAGCTTTAATGACAGTGATATCCTATCATTGCATGAGATTAATGATAATATCTGGATTTCATCTACAGATGGAGTCTGGGTATTGGATGAAGAAAGTTATCAGGTAGAGCGTTTGAATATTCCTAATAAATCATTTACCAGTATCTACAATGATGAGCCGGCCGGTAATATATATATGGGTGGCGTAGATGAGTTAGCTATTCTGTCATCCGAGATGTTTCAACAAAAAAGAGATGCGTCAAGGGTTATTTTGACAGCATTATATGTGAATGATGAACTGTTTCCTATCAGAACAGGTTCCGACACAAAAAGCATCCGTTATATTGATGAGATAGATCTAAATTATAATCAAAACAATCTTTCTTTTGAATTCTCAGATTTGGTATATTCTCGGGAAGAGTCAGGACAATTTGTTTATAAACTTGAGAATATAGATCAGGATTGGAATCTACTGAAGTCCAATTCAAATCGTATTAACTATACAAATCTGCCCTATGGAAATTATAAACTGCTTATAAATAAGCTTACACCTTCAGGAAAACCCTCTGATATATCCTCTGCATTCTCCGTTGCAATACATCCGCCATGGTATTATACCAGCTGGGCAAAAGGAATCTATACACTTCTTATTTTAGGACTGATACTATGGACAATCAACTTCTTTAGGGTAAGGAATAACTTGAGGATCGAGCGGATTGAGAAGGAGAAGACCGTAGAACTAACAAACTTAAAAATTGACTTTTTTACAAATGTCTCCCATGAATTTAAAACCCCGTTGAGTCTTATTATAGCTCCTCTGAGTAAACTCATATTAGAGATGAAAGATCCCTGGAAGAAGAAACAATTGGAGACAGTACAACGAAATGCCCTGAAACTCAACTCCCTTATAAGACAAGTGCTGGATTTCAATAAGACTGATGAAAATTTGAGTTCCAATATAATATTGTCGAAAGTAGAATTTGTTGAGTTCGCCAAAAGCCTATTCTCTGTCTATGAGGATACTTATAAAGAGAATCTTGTTTTTTCTTTCAGTAGTAATAAGGACTCAATATATCTGACTGTTGATGTTCTGAAAATTGAGTCTGTTCTCAATAACTTAGTATCCAATGCATGTAAATATACACCAGAAGGAGGAACTGTAAGCTTGTTCCTTGAATACAAAGAACAAGATAACATATTGGATATAAGGGTATCTGATACAGGGATCGGAATTCCGAAAAATGAACTATCTTATATTTTTGAGCGATATTATCAGTCATCAAAAACTATCAATAATAAGGAAGGAACCGGAATAGGGCTTTATCTGGTGAAAACATATACCGAACAGCATGGAGGGCAGATCAGTATAGAATCAGTGGAAAAAGAGGGAACTTCTATTATCGTATCGCTGCCAATAATGAAAGGGGATGTTGAAGAACAATCTATTGATAATGAGAATTTAAATACGAATGAAGATAAGCCTCTAATATTAGTAGTTGATGATAATCCCGAAATAGCTGACTTTATAGGCCAGATTCTGTCTTCCAGATATAGATATCAGATTGCCCATAATGGCAAAATGGGTTTGGAGATGGCTCTCACCGATAATCCAAACCTGATTGTGTCTGATATCATGATGCCTGTAATGGATGGATTGGAATTGAGCCGTCGTATTAGGAAGAATATTCCGACTTCTACTATACCTATTATTCTTTTAACGGCAAAAGATGACAAGGATACAGAACTGGAGAGTATAAACTTAAATGTAGATGCTTTCATTTCTAAACCGTTTGATCCTGACTTACTCTTGTCGCGTATCGATCAATTGCTTAAATCGAAGAGACAGATTGAAGACAAGTTGAGGATAGACAATATATCAGTACTCCAGGAGATTGATGCAGTTTCACTGGACGAAAAGTTCCTATCAGGGATAATTCAGATAATTGAAACTAAAATAGCTGATCCTGACTTGAATGTAAATGCACTAAGTACAATCTCAGGAATCGGTTCGAAGCAGATATACAGGAAGTTAAAACAACTTACAGGTAAATCTCCGGTAGAATATATCAGATCTATCCGAATCAAAAAAGCTGCTATGCTGCTTTCTCAAAACAAGTTTACTGTATCAGAAGTAATGTATATGGTAGGTTTTTCCAACCATTCATATTTTTCCAAATGTTTCCAGTCCGAGTTTGGGAAAGCGCCCCGTCAGTTTATGGAAGAATCTTAATACCGATTGTTTACATATAGATAAACTCGATTTAAAAAGATGAAAAATATTAAGGATGATGCAAAAATCATCCTTAATATTATATTAGACGATCAGGAAATCATCCCTTAGCCTGATACATTATATCCTTTATTCACTCACCCAAACTCTCTCGTCATTATCATTCCATATAAAAAATGATGGTTTGTCGTACTTATTATGAACAATAACGATAGAATCTACATCTTTTATAGGATAGTAAAATATTGTGTCGTTATTCCCCACGCTAATTTTAATTCTTTTAATATCAATTCCTTTATTGATATAAGTAAGTAACATATCAGAAGAAAATGAACTTTCATATCCAGGACGAAACTTCCCATTATATTTTAAAGTATCATTAACCCATATCTGTATATCTTCAGTCATCCAGTTCTCGTAAGCAGAAAAAAAGATCGGAATTTTATTTACTGTACTATTTCCTGTTTTTGAAAAAGAACACGACGTTAAGATTAAAAGCAATAATATATAATTTATATATTTTCTTTTTACATTATTTTCTATAAACATCCTTGTTCGGTCATCAATTACTTTTTTATTTTTATTTGTTTTGATATATGTATTATTGAAGTAATGGGAATCTCTTTATGAGATAAAATTATTTCATCATCAAGTTTAAATCCAATTAAACTTAATTGACCATTATCTATAGAACTATGATTCGTTTTTGACTCATCTGCAAGGATAGTATCTTCATTAAAAAAAACAATATCCAATTTGGTAAAATCATAGACTCGATGATTATCCTTAAAGTATTTATAATCATTGTACGTTTCTAATGTATTCCTATTTACAATAAAAACCTCTACTCCATATTTATTCCATAAATATAATCGAATGATATATCCAGATACAAGCCATGCTATTATGCAAACAAGAATAGTACCAAAAGTTATTTCTATAGATAAAAAGAATATAGTTAAAATAGGAAGTAAAAACATTATAAGTCCGATACAGCCTATAAAATTTATACTGCATCCAGAGTGTTCATTATTCTTTATTTTTAAACAAACAGAGTCATTCAGATATTCCAATTTATAATAAGGCGTTATATTTTTCTTTTTTAATTATTTATTTTTCCATTTTTGATAATCTCTGGATCTTGCAGCACGTGCATCTTGATAGGTACCATAATTTCTCGCATTATACATTCCTTTTCTTTCTGTTTGGAATTGATTCCAGTTTCTGGATTTGGCTATTGTAGTAATAGGTTGTTGTGCTGCTTTTCTAGATACAGATGGAATCCAATCTTTCGGATTCATAGGATTTCGAGTACCAACAGCAAACATAATGGACAAAGGATCTTTATATTGGTTTTTTAGATGTGTTATGGCATTTTCTGCAAAACTTGCTCGGCCATCTAACCCTCCACAGCTAATTTTACTGCACCCCTTAAATATCCATTTCCTTCTGTTTCACCACTCCTAAAATCATCGACTTTATCAGCTCCAACAATAAATTGATATTCATATATTTCGTTACCATCATAGTCTTCACCATATATTCTAACAGCAGCATAATTACCTTCATTTTCGCCAGATGTGATTTTATGAAGGCGATATGTCATTTTCCCATTTTGAACAACAGGAAAAAAAGCATCTTCAAGAAGACCAGAATGTCCATCAGACCTGTAATCTGTTAGATAATATTCCCAAACTTCATTACTTGGCACAGTATCCATCCCTAAAGGATCAATATACTTTACGGGTTATTGAGGCAATAAGTGTACGGAGCCCATGCATAATGTTTCTCTGCCAACGGATCCATGCTCGAAAATCTTCCTATCGCCGGATCATATTGCCTAGCCGAATAATCATACAAATTCAGCCCATGCATCTGATCCAGTTCCTTGCCGTTGTATTTGAATGGTTGCTTCTGTTGCTCAGCCAACGGAGTCTCCGCAAAAGCCATCCCGAACGGATAATAATGGTTCTTTTGGATAGCAGTACCGCTGGCATTGGCTACCACACGGTTATTTCCTAAATGATCATTCTGGTAGAAGTAATAAGCTCCGGCTTCTATATACCCCCCATTGACAAGAATCCGTTTCAATACCCCGTCTTCATACACCTTGTTACCCACATAGTCGGTCGTGCGTGTCATATCCAAAACTGCCGTATTGATAGCCGAACCAATCACAGGAGCAGTTGAATAATTACTGTTCCACTTCTGGGTTACTTTCAACTTTTGGCCTCCTGCCGAGTATAGATATTCGTTCCTTGCCTCTGCAACGGGACTCTTGATATCCATCATCCGAGGTAAATTTAACGAATTATATTGAATACTGGTTATTCCCTTATTCAAATCTTTGTTCATCGCCCCGTTTTTATTGTAGGTAGCCAATTTTAACTAAAAGGTGACAAAAGTAACAGATTTTCAATCAAATCGCAATATAGTTACGTTCTATTTATCTTGTTTGCATATAGATAAATTCGATTTTAAAAATTGAAAAATAATAAGGGTGATCTTAAAATCATCCTTATTATTTTTCTACTCGAAGATATATAAATGACTTTTAAGAAATTGATTAATATCAAAAGATCATTTTTTAATCTGATACATTACTTGGTTTTCTTTGAAGATAATATTTATTTAATTTCCCTTCAAGTCCTCTGGACTGTATCATATTATTATCTATTATTATCCAATGCTCATTCTCAAAGACTCTGATAACTTCAAAGAGAACATCAAAAGAATTACAGTATTTTGATTTTATTTCATACTTAGGTGATTTTAGACCTTTAGTGTCTATTATCCAGAATGATATGATTTTTTCTTTTATTTTTGTTCTTTCAAACTGATCCATAAAAAGGAGAGTATCTCTCTTTTCTGTTATGGCATAAAGGTGATAAGAGATAAGGTTTAGTCCTTTATCTTTTACATTAATTACGATTTCTTTGTTTTTTTTCTTATGAGCTTCGAAAACGATAATTTTATCTTTTTGTGGATAGCTATCTAAAATCAAAATACTATCTCTTTGCTGCCAATTTCCTACATTATTCAAAGAAATTCCCATATTCATTGTCAATTGATGTGAAAACTGTCCATTCTTATGAATTGTAATTGATTCTTGATAGTTACTTTTCCCTTTAAATTTAAATACTCCTTCTATCTGTTTATCTTGAGGATATAAGTTAAAACTCAATAAAAAGAAACAAAACAGGATATAATTACAAAAACTCTTATTCATTTTATATAGTTTAAATTATCTTCTTTTTTTTATACCATTCTTATAATCACTTTGGGCTCCCTTATATACTTCAACAGGATAAATCCTATTTTGTCCGGCATTTATCATCTGTTGTCTCATTTCTTTACCTTGTCTAGAATTAATACTGATTGGTCCTTCCAGTAAAATGGAATATGGCTTTACACCTGGTGCAGTTTCTAAATTTTTCACATCAGAGTTTGTCCATTTAATTCTTGGATCGGTAAAAAAGGTTACTTGTGCATTTAACATTCGCTCCCTATTATAGGCTTCTGTTTCGTCACTCAAATCATATAATGTTCCATATCCTGATCCATTGAGTTTAAAGGAGATTTTACCAGTATCAAATTGCTGAGCATGTTTTAATTCATGTCCTATTAAGCCAAAAGAAGCATTATCACCAATACCAATCATAACTTTTCCATTTTGAAAAGTTGTATATCCCCCTTCATCATCAGCACTAAATATATTATATATTTGCTTCGAATTTTCTAAAGTTTTATATTCATTCAATACAGAAGAAAGCTTATCTTTCAATTTTATTAAAGCTTGACTTATGGCTGCATTTTTATTATCTTTTAATGCCGCATCTACTGCTGCTATGTTATTATTTAAGGTTTGTTTATGATTGCGAAAGATGCTATCAGGATCTTCAATAATCATTCCAGTCGGATCAATATATTTCAATGGATTGTTATAACAGTAGGCATACGGACTAATCGAATAATAGATCTCAGCTGCCGGATCCATGCTCGAAAATCTTCCTATCGCCGGATCATATTGCCTTGCCGAATAATCATACAAATTGAGTCCATGCATCTGATCCAGTTCCTTCCCGTTGTACTTGTACGGCTGTTTCTGTTGCTCTGCCAATGGCGTCTCCGCAAAAGCCATCCCGAACGATAGTAATGATTCTTTTGGATAGCTGTACCGCTAGCATTGGCTACAATCCTGTTGTTGCCCAGATGGTCAGTCAGATTGAAGTAATAAACTCCACTTTCTATATAACCACCGTCAACCAGTATTCTTTTCAGTGTTCCGTTTTCATACACTTTATTACCCACATAATCCGTTGTTTTGGTCTGGGTCATCGAACCTATCGTTACCGCAGAACCGATCACCGGAGTAGTCGAGAAATTCGGATTCCAGTCTTGTTTCACACTCAACTTCACCCCACCCGCCGAATAAGTATAAGAATTCATTGCCTCTGCAACCGGGCTCTTAATATCCATCTGTCGAGGTAAATTTAACGAATTATATTGAATACTGGTTATCCCCTTATTCAAATCTTTAGCCATTGCCCCGTTTTTATTGGAGGGGCATAATTTTAACTAAAAAGTGACAAAGGTAACAGGTTTTCAATCATGTTGAAATATAATCATATTCTATATAAATTCTTTACATATAGATAAATTTAATAAATAAAATATAATAATACTAAGGGTAATTTTTATATTACCCTTAGTATTATTGTAGAAGATTATTCCCTAATCTAATATATTTCCCAATCTATTAATCGCATCTATTGTACCTCTCCCCAAGTTCATAGACTCAGAAATTCTCATCAAATCCTTAATATAGGCAACTGGTAAATAATTTCTTACCGAGGTTTCCATGATATTGTTAAATATCCTTATGTGGCTCCTGTAATCAGTTGTTTTTGAAAGATTCTTTTTTAATATTCTCATAAAATCATCTTTTTCTAATGGATATAATTGAATAAGATTCAATAAAGCTTGATTTCTAACTATTAGCCTATCATGTTTATTATTTATAATTTGTCTAACAGCTCTGTAATCAATGTTGTAATCTTTAAATATTTCTTTTGTGTCTGTTATATAGTCCAAAACTGATAACTTTAAATAATAGCTATTGGGTTCAATTAAATATTTCAGATATCTTTCAACCAATCCTTTATCTTTAATTTGCAACTTTACGGCTAAGCCTATCAATGCAATCAAATACCAATCATTAGACGATTCTTTTGTGTTAATGATAATTTTTGCAAGAAAATCTTTCTCTTTAATATTACTGATGTTACTATCATTAATGAAATCAATTCTTTTTTGGAAAGATTTCTGTGTAAATAACTTCTCTATTTCAATCAGTTCCATAATTCATTAATTATTTTCGACCTGTACCTGTTCCTTTTTCTGTTCCTTTTTTCTGAACATTCCTATTACCTCTGACTTTCTGTTCTTTAGTTAATCTTTGCTTTAACGCTTTTTGTTCCTTAGTCAGCTGTCCTGTTAATCCACCTAATGCTCCTGCAATTTCTTCATCTGTCCAATCACGAAGCCCATCATCTCGGTGGTTTCCTCGTGCTGTTTTTGAGAATAAAGAGACTGTCTCAACAGCAACTCCGTACAATGC
Organism: Prevotella sp.; assembly: GCA_031285905.1. Classification (GTDB taxonomy): domain Bacteria; phylum Bacteroidota; class Bacteroidia; order Bacteroidales; family Dysgonomonadaceae; genus Dysgonomonas. Next base: position 16,641 of record JAITVH010000096.1, on the reverse strand, counting down.
AAAACTGGCAGCCATAGTCCACACTTTAAGATCTTGGTCTCCCGGTATTGGACTTTTATCACTCTGAAGTGAGGCACTCATAAGAAGAACTGCAGCTCCGAAGTATTGATTATCGTTCTCATTCTTAGATGTTGACCCTTCTTCTCCAAAAGAAAAAACCGAACTAGTTAATGTTTGGTTACCATCTTTATCTGTTTTTTGCCCAAAAACGATGGCTTGATTATCGGCCGTTACAACAGTTCTAGTATCCCCTGTTCGCTTCCATACTTTCCCATCTTTATCCCTGTATTCTTCGGATGTCTCATTGCTAAACCAGCTAACATTACCATCCTCATCTTCATACCAATCCATTCCTGTAGGATCCATTCTTATAATTGGATTATTACCTACATAAGCATATGGCGAATGACTATAGTAATTTTCCGCATGCGGATCCACAGTCGTAAACCTCCCTATAGCACTTTCATAATACCTTGCCGAATAATCATACAAATTCAACCCATGCATCTGATCCAGCTCCTATTTAAATATAACTAAAGGACGATTTTCGTGAATTGAATCCAAAGTATTCGCTATATTGATATCTTTTTTAAAGTATATTCCTTCTTTAAAATAATAAGCCAAAGTTTTAGCTTCTTTAATATCTCCTTTTTTGTAGGATTTTATTAAGCAATAAATAGCTAAATCTTGTTCTTGACAACTCAGAAATCTGATTATATCTTCATTAAAAGTTATATTTTGAATTTGATTTTTTTGAGATTGGAAAGCAAGCTTTAATAAATTATAAAAGGTATCGCCATACGCTGGTATAAATGAATACACCTCTGCCATATATAGTGATATAGAATATGAATAAATATTTACTTTACAATAAGCATTTATATCTCCTTTTTTTAGATATTCTTTAACTAATGGAGATATATCATTCTCTTCATTATTTAATATTTGTAAACTCAAATCTTTTCCTATAGAATGTATTATTGAGTCTATAACAGGTCGAACCCTTCTTTCTAGCCTTGCTTCAATAATATTCAAAGAGTCAATTTTAGGGATTTTATCTTCTGGTAATAGAAATGCCGTTGCATACCAAAGTTCATATGAAATAGAATCTTTATTTTGAGGGTTATATGGCATTATTTCATGCACATACGCTTCAATATCCATTTTCTCTTTTTTATTATTAGAGCAGGATAAGATTAATAGAATATAGCATAATGTTAAAATATATCTCATATTTTTATTATTTAATAAATTTAGCTCCAAGTTCAAAAGCCTTGGTTAAGACTTTATTGATATCATTCCATGTGTTTTTGATCTTATAGTCATCGCTTTCATCATTTTCATCATCGGATTTTCTTCTACTTTTTCTAGATTCATTTCTGTCATATTTTATCCAGGCAGGGTTATTAGAACTTTTTCCTGGTTTAGAATGTATAAGTTTTCCATTTTCGTAAAACACCCATTCTCCATTATTCATTACCTTCTCATCATATAATCCTACTTCTAGTCTTTGAGATGGACCACCAATTGTTACATTTTCAAGATCTTCTGATATAAGTTGTAACCAAGATGGATTTGTTAAACTTCCCTCACCAATTCCACATCCGTGTATAATAACGTATGTTTTTTCATTAGTTGATCTAGTTCTCCAAATAGCACTATTTTGATCTAAAAAGTTAACAAGGTCTTTTTGAGATCTTATACTTATACTCCTTCCATCTGCTCCCACATATGTAAACCCCATTCCTGATGCGTGAGCGTAAATATGTATCATATCATTATCATATCCTAGCTTTCTTTTAGCCTCAATTACGTCATAACCTTTTTTAGTGCCTCCTATATTAGGCCCTAAACCATTTATAATCTCTTTTCCTGTCGGATCAATATACTTCAACGGATTATTCGCTACATAAGCATACGGGCTAATACTGTAATACTTCTCTGCCAGCGGATCCACAGTCGTAAACCTCCCTATCGCCGAATCATACTGCCTCGCCGAATAATCATACAGGTTCAGCCCATGCATCTGATCCAGTTCCTTGCCGTTGTACTTGTACGGCTGCTTCTGTTGCTCTGCCAACGGCGTTTCGGCAAAAGCCATCCCGAACGGATAGTAATGGTTCTTCTGGATAGCTGTACCGCTGGCATTGGCCACTACACGGTTGTTTCCCAGATGGTCGGTCAGATTGAAGTAATAAACGCCTCCCTCTATATAGCCGCCATCGACCAGTATTCTTTTCAGTACACCATCCTCATAGATTTTATTACCTACATAATCCGTTGTCTTCGTCTGGGTAAGCGTACTTACCGTTATAGCAGAACCAATCACCGGAGCAGTTGAGAAATTCGGGTTCCACTTCTGGGTTACTTTCAACTTTTGGCCTCCTGCCGAGTATAGATATTCGTTCCTTGCCTCTGCAACCGGACTCTTAATATCCATCATCCTCGGTAAATTTAACGAATTATATTGAATAGCGGTTATCCCCTTATTCAAATCTTTTGCCATCGCCCCGTTTTTGTTGTAGGTATACTCGGTCGCCACATTGCTGTAGTTCTTAAAGTCGCCCGATTCGGCAAGGGCAATGGTTGCTACAGCATCTTCTGCTTTTAGCAGTTGATTACCCGTATAGGTCATCGTCAGGTTATCTATATGGGCATTGTTATCGGCCGCCAACGAACTTTTTCCCCTGCGGCTCAGCGTCTTTATATTGCCGTGCTTGTCGTAGGTATAAGATACATTATACATCCCACCCGAAGTACTCCCGTTATATCCGGCATGCTTAATCCTTGATAAGGCATCATAAGTAAACCTGTAGCTCCTTTTAGCTTCAGTGCTTACCTGCCACTCCATCCCCGATATATTCCCACTATAAGATGGTTTATAGTCACTATATGTATGCGCCGTCACCCTGTCGTTGTAAAACAATGTTTGCTTAAACAGCGGACTTGTGACCGACTTCGTCTACGAACGGATGTTGTAGCTAAAGACTAATTTTAACTAAAAGGTAACAAAGGTAACAGATTTTCAATCATGCTGCAATATAATACATTTCTATATTAAATGTTTGTATATAGATGAATTCGATTTAAAAAGATAAAAAATAAGGATGATGCAAAAATCATCCTTATTATTATCATTGTAAATAGATTAAATGGTTTTAAGATCAATCATCTAATCTATTCCTATATTAAACAAATAAATTATTTTTGTTTTTTATAAACCTCTCCTTTCCAAATAATATTACCATTCATAATTCTGGCATAATCACCTTTGATATAATAGGTCTCAAAAAAAGAATTATCTATTGCTGGAATTTCAAATTCAATGCAATCCATTCCAGCATCTATTTCATATTCAAGCAATGGGTCAAAAGCGACTATCCCATAAAAAGAACCCTCCGATGTATGTGAAACGAGATATTCTGGCATAATAGTAAATGCTACCGACTTGGCCATTGGAATTATTATTTCTTTATTTTTCTCGGAATAAATAAATTCGTAAATATTATATTCATCAGTATAAATTCCCATTCTTAATTTTGTATAAGTATAGGGTAATACAAATTTAATTTTAAGAGAATCTCCAATACCTTCTTTTTTCTGTATTATATTCATACTTTTATGTACTTTTTCCAGTGGGGTATTTATAGTGTTTAACTCGATAAAAGAATCATCAATTCGTTTTATTATACCACTCGCCCAAATATCAGATGCTCTACTTCTCGGTGAGTTATCTTCTACAATAAATCTAAAAGTATCTTTTTCTATTTGGAAACAAAATTCAGATTCATTATAATAATTTCCACTCAAATCTTTTCGTTGAGCAATTAACAATTCACTAAAAACCATTAATATTATCAAAAACAAATTTTTTCTCATAATAGATATTTTATTGTGGTGCCACCAATTTTCGACCAATCTTTTCTTGCTTCTTTACGTTTTGAGAGTGTTCAAATATATAACGATATTGCAGCTGACCGTTACCTTTTCTTATATTTCCTACGGAATGGACATCTATTCCTTGCAATCCTCCTCGCAGTGAGCCAGGAAAAGATCTATCAAAGGAATATTGAGCCCTATATGCTTCTACTTCCATAGCTGATTTGCCTCTGATGCCCACCCCGGCATTTAATAACTCTCCTCCTTCAAATTTCAATCCTCCTGCGTCCAAAGATTGTCTCACATGCGTAACTTCATGGATAGTAAGTGCATCCGATGAGGTATCAATATAAATCATACCATCGGATCCCTCTCTCACTCTGTGTTGCTCCCCTGTTCTTTGTTGACTTAATGCATATTTGTTTTCTGTATCTGCTCCCAATTGATCAATATCATTTATACTTTTTCCTAACAGGGATGTTCGCTTCTCTAGTTCACTGATTTGACTATTTATTTTTTTTGCATTTCCTTTTCCATTTTCCAAATTTTCGTTGAGTACTTTTATGCTAATAGAAAATGGAAAAAAGTTAGATATTAACCGCTTTGGGGTAACGAATTTCTTTTTCTCATGATAGTTGATTTCAATCACCTATAACTATTGGATCACTAACCCTCAATAAACAAGGATAACGACTGTAACCATCACGTTTACTGTCTTTCAAAGCTTTGTACAGGCATTTGAAATCAATGCCGTCCACCCAGCATTCCTTCAGGAAATCCTTATCTGAAAATCGACCTCTCTTATTCATAATTTCATTATAATCCCGTAGCAGACTGAAAAAGTCATTTCCGTTAAATCCATAGATACGGTACGACCTGCCTGTTTTCGTATTTATACATAATACATATTCAGTAGTTGCTGATCCACTAAAGTCATAAAATTCCATTTTATCGCTTTCTATATCCATATTATTCTTATTAATGAATCTTATTCTTCCGTCATCCATGTAGATATTCCATTTCAAAGAATAAAACTGGAATTCCTCTTCTATATTCTTTGTTTCCAGACAAACCAAATCGAAATCCATATAGCCTCTATAGCCTCTATATAGTGAATCATTTTTCAGAACGGATGCATTTTTTTTCATACTTTTGTCTAGGAACAACTGCATATAAAAGATGTCTTTTGCATTCACATTTTCTACTTCTTGCGAGTATACATTCAGCATAGAAATATTCAGCCCGGCGATTAGTAATATAATATATCTGCTTTTCTTCATAACAATAATGTTTTATTTTCCTATTCCAAATTTTCGTTGAGTATACCTGCTTTGCCAGTCCATTGCCCTTTTAGACAATATATGGTTTCTGTTTTTGGGATCCTGGCAGTCATGCCCGGCTCCTGTTTTCAAGAAGGCTGCTGCCTGTATTGCCGGGTTTTCTGCTATGGCAGAACTATGTCCTCCTTCATGTGACATTGCCCCTATATCAATAGGCACTCCATTGCCGATTGTTACATGAAGTACATTGCCTTCAAGTGACCCTGTTCTAGGATTAAAATCAAAAACGGTTTGTCCATTCCTAACTCCTTCATTTAATTTATCCACTTTTACAAGTACATCCAACGTATGTGTGGCTCCGGATTTATCTTTATAAGTCAGATTATCCAACTCATTAAACTTTTCCGGGTCAACTTTTTTAAATTCGTCAATATGTGCCTGCGTTTTATCATAGTCTTTTTGTACAGAGCCAAGCTGTTTATCTGCCTTTTTAAATAGGTTATTAGCTGCCTTAAACTCTTTACTCTTTTCGCCGAAATCACTTTTTGCTGCCTCTGCCGCCCTTTTTGCTTCCTCTGCCGCCTGTTTGGCTTTTTTCAATTCTTCGGCAAAGGCATTTATAACATCTTTCCCATCCGGATCAACATATTTCAGGGGATTATCTAAACAGTAGATGTATGGCGACCAGCTATAGTAACTCTCCGCCAGCGGATCCACCGTCGGAAATCTCCCTATCGCCGGATCATACTGCCTCGCCGAGTAATCATATAGATTCAACCCATGCATCTGATCCAGTTCCTTGCCATTGTACTTATATGGCTGCTTCTGTTGCTCTGCCAACGGAGTCTCCGCAAAAGCCATCCCAAACGGATAGTAATGGTTCTTCTGTATGGCTGTACCACTGGTATTAGCTACCACTCTGTTGTTTCCTAAATGGTCGTTCAGATTAAAGTAGTAAACACCTCCCTCTATATAACCCCCATCAACCAGTATCCGCTTTAATACACCGTCCTCATACACCTTATTACCCACATAGTCGGTTGTCTTGGTCTGGGTAAGCGCGCTTACTGTTATAACCGAACCAATCACCGGAGCAGTCGAGAAATTCGGGTTCCACTTCTGGGTAACTTTTAGTTTTACACCTCCTGCCGAATACAGATATTCGTTCCTTGCCTCTGCAAGGGGACTCTTGATATCCATCATCCGAGGTAAATTTAATGAATTATATTGAATACTGGTTATTCCCTTATTCAAATCTTTGTTCATCGCCCCGTTTTTGTTGTAGGCGTACTCGGTAGCCACATTGCTATAGTTCTTGAAGTCGTTTGACTCTGAACGTGAGATGGTTGCTATGGCATCCTCTGCTTTGGTCAGTTGATTTCCGGTATAGGTCATAGTCAGGTTATCGACCAGTCCCAGCGTCCAGTCCTGTTTCCTGCCATAGAGCTGCATGGTTTTCATATTGCCATGCTTGTCATAAGTAACATTCTGCATCGAATACCCGCCACCGTTATAAACCGTACCATTCGATAAATAATTGGCCGTCGTCAGCCGCGACAGTCCATCATATGAGAATGCATAGCCCAGTATTGCAGCATCCCAGCTCATAGCTGAGATATTGCCACCATATTGTTTCGCACTGCCGCCATAGGTTTCATTGTAATATAATGTTTGGGTAAACAGCGGACTTGTGATTGACTTCGTCCACGAACGGACGTTGTAGGCATACGACCAATTTTAACTAAAAGGTAACAAAGGTGACAGATTTTTAATCAAATTACGATATAGGTATTTTTTGTGATGTCTATTTAAGTATAGATAAATTCGATATTTAAAGATGCAAAAACAATAGGGGATGACCGTAGGAATAATCCCCTATTGTTCTCATTATAAATATATTAAATAGTTTTATGTATTAATTTCTTCATTTAGTATGATAAACATTTAATATTTTTCCATTCGTTTTTTGAATTTCAATGTAGGCAACTCCTCCGATATATCCATCTTGGAGAGTTCCATTGATATACCAAATCTCATTCTTAAGAATTACAGAATAAGGTCTTTGTGAATATATTTCATCTCCATATAAAGGGAACCATATTGCTTCTGCAATTTTAATAGCAACTTCTTCATTAGGTACAAGCCCTTCTTTAGGGAAATAGCTAGGATTATCCTCTTTCAAAACAGTTTTACAAGAGGTGCTCAAAAATAAAGATATAATAATAATATTCATTAATTTTTTATACATAGAATTTAATTTTTATTATTTATCAAGTAGTTCTTTTAATTTATCAATTTTATCTATTCCAGATGGATCGTTATAAGTAGGGTTTGTATCTTTAGGATCTGTTTTGTTTCTTCTTTTGGGATCATTGGGATCACTTGGAATATCTTTAGAACCTAAATCGTTTGTTTTTTGCGTTTTTGTATCATATTTCTTTACAGAACCATCTGGGGTAGCTACATAATTATCAACTTTTCTTTGGTCTGCTGCTTTTTTATCTGTATCTGAAAAATTATTATTAGTTTCATGTGGATTTGGAGAAAGAGGATCATATTTTGAATGTGTATGAGCAATTGCAATAGATGTAGCTCCTGTAGGAATTTCTTCGTCAGGAATTATAGCTCTACTGGCAGAACCAATATTTGCATTTGTATATGAATACGTTGTTTTTCCATCAACTTCTGTTTTATAAACCATTGATACAAACTCTCTGTTTCTTACAATAGAAGTTCCATTATAATATTTTGCAAAATCTAAAGCAGCTTCTGCCGGAGTTTTAAATGGGTCACCAGGATCACGACCATCTTTATCGATCCATCTTAATGGATTATTTAAACAATACGCATACGGACTAATAGCATAATACTTCTCTGCCAGTGGATCCACCGTTGGAAAATACCAGTCCGCCTTCCATCTTGCCGAATAATCATGCATATTCAACCCATTACGCATATCCAGTTCCTTACCGTTGTACTTATAAGGCTGTGCACTCTGTCCCGTAGCATCCGCAAAAGGAGTCCCGAAAGGATAATACTGCGTCCTCTGTACGACCGCTGCCGCTGCATTGGCCACTATCCGGTTGTTACCCAGATGATCCTGAATATAAAAGTAGTAATTTCCTCCCTCATAATAACCCCCATTGACCAAAATTCTCTTCAATACCCCATCTTCATAAATCTTATTGCCCACATAATCTGTCGTCTGAGTCATATTCAAAGCAGCCGTATTGATAGCCGAACCGATCACCGGAGCAGTCGAATAACTGCTGTTCCACTTTTGTACCGCTTTGAGTTTCACCCCTGATGCCGAATAAGTATATTCGTTTCGTCCTTCAGTGGACATGTTTTTAATATCCACTATTCGGGGCAGGTTCAATGAGTTGTAGCTAATGGCAGAGACACCCTTATTTAAGTCCTTATTCATCGCCCCGTTCTTGTTGTAGGTATATTCGGTCGCCACATTCGAATAATTCTTAAAGTCCATCGATGCGTTCAGGGAGATAGTAGCTACAGCATCTTCTGCTTTTAGCAGTTGATTTCCAGTATAGGTCATCGTCAGGTCATCGATCAATCCATAGGTCGTAGCTGTGGTCAATCCATAGCGTTTCATGGTTTTCATACTGCCATGTTTATCATAGGTATACAAGGCAGCAAAGTTACTTGGAGATTCGCCCGTATAGGCAGCACCGGTCAGGCGTGACAGGGCATCGTAAGTGAAGGCGTATTCCCTTGTTTTCCCTGCCTGCACCCATTGCATCAGGCTGACATTCCCACCGGACGAAAAAGTGAGCGTCTGGTTGAAATGGTAATTACTGATTGATTTCGCCCACGAGCGGATGTTGTCGCTAAAGCCTAATTTTAACTAAAAGGTAACAAAAGTAACAGATTTTCAATGAAATCGCGATATAATTGCATTCTATATGATAAGTTTATATATAGATAAATTCGATTTAAAAAGATAAAAAAACAATAAGAGTGATTTCAAAATCACTCCTATCATTCTAATTTAATTATTAATAAGGCATAATCCTTCCAAATTATTTGCAATGTATATCTTATAGTGAGATTCCTTTTCAGCTTTTATTGTAGATTTTTTATAAGAGAATGAAATATGGCTTACATAATCCAACCCCACTTCTCCATACAACTTTTCTGCAGGAAATGTTATACTTAAATCTAAATTATAAGAATGTCCGACTTTGATTTGATTCTGACAATTTTTTCCAGATTCTTTATCTGAAATAATTTTAAATATTGAATCATTTCGTTGCGCATAAATAATATAGAGGGATTTATCTTTTTTTATTTGCTTTATATAATACTTAGAAATATCTTCATTGTCTTTTTTTTGTATATTTTGGTTATATTTACATGAAATATGACAAATAGCAATACTAGCGATAATCAAAAATATATTCCTTTTCATATTTTTTGTTTTTAAAAAGTTCCTTGCTTTGTAAAAAAAACTTTTGACTTTCCATTCTTTGTTACTGAATAAGTTACTTTACTTGCTTGATTAGAATTGAAGACCTCTATTCCTTTATAATCATACATCCGTTGCTCAACTCTTGACTGTTTTGTAGCTTTTCCATGTGCTTTATCAAAAACGGTTCCAGGAGTCTTCGCATTTGGACTAGAAGTTCTATTTTCTTTTGATATTTTCCCGCCTTCATATGCTTCTGTTACTTCATGCATCATCATTTTACCGGGTGATTTCGTATGCTCATCTGCTCTTTCTAAAACGGCAGGATTTACATCTTGATAGGCTTGCACTGTAACAAGTCCATTTTTGTCTATTGATACTTCATTTCCTTGAAAAGCCCCTCCCATAAAGAAGTTACCATTCGCATCTTTATCTCCTGCAATTGTCCGGAGATTAACAGTAATGGAATTGTCGTTAATGACTTCGGACAGACGTTTGGCATCCCCTTTAAGCTTTCCATCAGAGTTTTGGCTATAGGACACTTTACCTTCTTCCATCTTTAGAGTAATCACATCTCCCACTCTATCTTGCAATTGTTTTAATGCATCTTCACTTAAAGATCCTGTTATCACTAAATCCCTGCCATCAGGATCAATAAATTTTAATGGATTATTCGCCACATACACATACGGACTAATATTATAATATTTTTCCGCCAACGGATCCACCGTCGGGAATCTTCCTATAGCCGGATCATACTGCCTAGCCGAATAATCATACAAATTCAGCCCATGCATCTGATCCAGTTCCTTGCCGTTGTACTTATATGGTTGCTTTTGTTGTTCGGCTAATGGAGTCTCTGCAAAAGCCATCCCGAACGGATAATAATGATTCTTCTGTATGGCAGTACCGCTGGCATTGGCTACTACACGGTTATTTCCTAAATGGTCGTTCAGATTAAAGTAATAAACTCCACTTTCTATATAACCCCCATCAACGAGTATGCGTTTTAATACACCGTCCTCGTAGACTTTATTACCCACATAGTCGGTTGTCTTGGTCTGGGTAAGCGCGCTTACCGTAATAGCCGAACCAATTACTGGAGCAGTCGAGAAATTCGGGTTCCATTTCTGGGTTACTTTCAGCTTCACTCCTCCTGCCGAGTACAGATATTCGTTCCTTGCCTCTGCAACGGGACTCTTGATATCCATCATCCTCGGTAAATTTAACGAATTATATTGAATAGCAGTTATTCCCTTATTCAAATCTTTAGCCATCGCCCCGTTTTTATTGTAGGTGTACTCAGTGGCCACATTGCTGTAGTTCTTAAAGTCGCCCGATTCGGCAAGGCTAATAGTGGTTTCTTCGTCTTCAGCTTTGATTAGTTGGTTACCGGTATAGGTCATTGTCAGCATGTCTATCCGCTTGTTGTTGTCAGCAGCTAGAGAGTTCTTTCCTCGGCGGTTTATTGTCTCTATATTTCCATGCTTGTCATAGGTATATTTTACATTATACATTCCCCCACTGCTTAAACCGTTATATCCTGCATGGTTAATCCTTGACAAGGCATCATAGGTAAACCTGTAACTTCTCTTAGTTTCCGTTCCTACCTGCCACTCCATACCCGATATATTCCCATTATACAAAGGCTTATAATCGGAATAAGTATGTGCCGTCACCCTGTCATTATAGAACAGCGTCTGCTTAAACAACGGGCTACTGATCGACTTCGTCCACGAACGGATATTGTAGACATAAGTAGTCTTCAGGTTGGCATGGGTATGTTTCTGGTTAGTTTTCAGTCTTCCCAATTCATCATACGTATTATTGGCAAGAGTAGTGTTAGTCGTTGCATTGTTCAGATTGTGGCTGGTAGTCCGCAAGCGTCCTGCATGGTCGTAAGTGTTGGTATATACTTCCGTCTGGGTAGTCTTTCCTGTAGCCGAGTGCACATGCCTTGTCTGTGTCGGCTGCCCTGTGAAGCTATAGGCGATGTATTCAGACTCCAGTCCCCCTGCCAGATGGTTGTTGCTCTTGGTCTGCACCATTCGTCCCCGGTTGTCGTAATACATCACCGAATAGAGGTAAGCCGAACTGATTGTCCCGTCGGGGTTCATCTGAGCGGTGAGCGTTCCCGTCAGCTGGCCTGTCGCGTTGTTATACCGTGTGCCGTAACCTGTCACCGCTTCATATTTTACATTCACATTGGTCGAATCGGGTATGCTGTTCTTCCCCATGAAGTGATAGTTGTCATAGTAGTTGGCTGCCAGCACTATGGGCGTTGTCAGCGTCAGCCCCGATACGGTATACCCTTTGGTCGTATTGGTGGCATTTGTCCGCGTTGCCTTTACCGCCACGTTCCACAGGTATTTGTAATAAGGGCTGGCGGTGGTATTGGTAACCGCATTCTTGCATGTCCCGGCTATGGCTATCCTGCCCAGCGCATCGGATATGGAGAACGCCCATTCGCTTTTTGCCCGTTGCTCCCCGTCCTGAGTAAGGATCAGGTTCCCTGCCTTGTCATAGATATAATACACAGGGTCGCACCCCGGCAGCTTCTTGTATATGCAGCGCTGCCGTCCGTCGTACTTATAGAGGTAGGCATAATTCTTGACGGCTGCCGTGGCCTCTGTCCAGTTGGTATTGGTAGCTGTCAGCGCATCGGAGGCCAGTGGCGGCAATACAAAGCGCGGGTTGCCCAAATTATCATAAACATAATACGTGTCCAGTTGTTCCGCTCCGTTTATTTGACGGGTAAGCACCACCTGATCTTCTTCATTTTTAAACTCATACGAGATGTTGCCGTCTTCGTCGGTTATTTTGGTGATATACAACTCTCCGGCGGCATAGTTGCCTGTTTTCTTAAAGGTCAGGTTATCCCCTGTGGTGCAGGTATACTGTGCGCACAGCAGCACCCCGCTGGCAGTGTTGGTCATATATTCCATCCTCACGGCCTTGCTGTCGTTGCCGTAGGTCTTGTGCCAGTCCTGCCCGGGGCCATACTGCGCCAGCACCCTGTTCAAAGCCGAATTTTCATACACCATTTTCGAAAAAGGACTCTGGTCATTCCCGTTCGATGTCCGGGCCAATGGTATCACTGTCGTTTCCGGCATATACGCTCCCTTGTTGGCACTCTTTATCGCCGGCAGCCAGGTCTGACTTTCGCGTCCAAACTCATCGTATTCCTGCAAGGTGATCATGTCGGCCCCGGCAGGCGATGCACCTACCTGTATGGTTTGCTCGGGCAGGCCGAATGAGTTGTAATACTGTACGTTGTCCAGGTAAGTAGTTCCTGCTTCGTTGGTGTATACACGGGTATTGATATAAATCCTGCTTTTGGTGAAAGTGGGTACTACCTGCGAAAAGATACTTTGGTATCCCAACACCGGATGGATAAACAACAAGATGGTTAATATATATATAATGCGTTTCATAGCCTATCGTTTTATTTTTTGAAATTATACTCATAAGACTCTATATTCCTTTCCACTTCAACGCCCGAGGCATTCTTTTCTTTAAAATAAGTCCTCTTCAGCCTGTTGGATGTATCGTATTCGTAATAGGTTGTCTTACCGGACGGGTCGGTAGCCGAGGTCATCCCCACCAATGGCTTGTAGGTATAAGTATATACATGGGCATCGGGAAGTCTGATTTTCAGATAATTCAGTACGGCGACTGTCCCTGCGCTCAGTGTCTGTTGATGATTCAGCGAGCTGATGTCCATTCCGGATTGCAGAAGAGCCGCACAAACATTGTCATAGGTCGCATTTTCAACTTTAGCCACCAGGTATTGGAAATAACACGACCATATATAAGCCGTCGGTGTTCCGTCCATTCCTGTTGTTTCCACTATATTACCATAGGCATTATGCTTAATGCTCAGTACTTCATCAAAGTTATTGCCTGGAGTCGACTTTGTTTTAATGGCGCTTATCTTGTAAAATGTATCCGAAACTCTCTCCATTTTTTGACGGGTATAGGTGGTATCGGTACCCACAATAACCTTATGCTCAGCCAAAATACCTGTCGGATGATTCGATGTAAGTTCCTGCGGATATAGATTTTCCGGATAGTGTGTAAGGGTATAGCCGTGTGCATCGACCAAATCCGAATAAGTAAAGTATTCTTCCTTTTTCTTTTCGCCGTTCAGGTGTGAGGTAATACGCCTTACTCTGGGGCGGATAGCAGATTCTGTTGTAGTTTCCGTATCGGTATACATAAAATCTTTTGACAGGGAAACAAAGTCTCCTGCCGGGAAGTATTCCGTTATCGTTTCTTTTTCCACTACATTATAAGTCACACGACCCTCTTCTTCCCATTTAGGATATGGTGTTCGATATACTTCGTTATCCGTTGCTCCCGATCCACTCTGGCCTTCTGCAGGAATAAATGTCTGGATTCTGTACACATAATCAGACCACATAGGCATTGACCATCGGTAGCGTAAAAATTTGTTTTTATATTCTTCCTTACGAACAGGCCTCTTTACTCCCCCGTCTTCTATATAGTCTGTTTTTTTATATAGCTTCCCATATTCTTCGTCAGAGAAGTGCCTGAAACTAAATGGCATGGAGAAATCTCTTCCCTCATCGATTTTAATTTTGATTGTTGAAAATATACAGTCATAGTCGTAACTGTTACACTTATTACTATAAGTTATTTCCCCCTGGAATGTGTCATGTTTGGGCGTTGTATAGTAATGTTCTGTCCAAATATTGTCATTGCCACCGCCCCATTTACGTTCGGTCACACGACTGTACAGTATAGGTGTTCCCCCGTTGTATGTTATATCGACAACCGGATTAGAATGCCATGTCCTTGTACTATAACCATAAGAACCGCTTCCATACTGTCCTTCTTGAATATAGCTTTGCATTGTGACAAAGGCATTCGGGCCGACCATTCTTTTGGGAACCCCCCAGGTATCGATAATATAGTCGCCCCAGTCCCTGGTCAGGCATCCATAGGAAAATTCCCGGTACGTTTCTTTTTCAGTTACAGGATCTTTTTCTATTATCCTTCTTATCCGTAGTCCGCCTACCGGTACATCAATATTCAACTGGGGAGAATAATAGTCGAAATAGAGTATCCAAAACCCGGGAGGCGGATTTATAGTCTGCCCGTAATTAAGGGAAAAGCCACTGTATTGTATTCCGGTTCTATTCCCTTCATATTCAAATATAGTTTCTGCTCCGTTAGGATCGGTAATTCTATTCAGCACTCCAGTCTGTGTAGCCCACGCATTGGGAGTCCTGCTCATTCCGGTATGTTCGTATGTATATTGCACATTATTCCTGTTTGTCACTACAGTGGTAAAACTAGGTACTGTAGACAAATTATCTGCATCATATACACCATTAAAAAAACCCCAATAATCGGTAGAGCGTGTATCACGTTCAGGCGTATGAGACGGATCGTGGTATCCGAAAGTATACCGTTGAGTATCTCCTCCGGGCACCCTTATTCTTACCGAGTCCAATTTGCGGTGCTGCATATCCGTATTTCCCCAGGGGTTGTAAGGAGAACAATAAAGAGTTATTTCTTTGATAATGTTGTTGGATTTATCTTTTACCCATATGTCGATCCAGGAACGATTATCTCCCTCGAAAATCACACTTCCATTATCAAATTTAATCTCCCTCAAAGGTTGTAGGTCCATCATTGCTGTTGTCTTTCCCGTTCCGGTATAAGAGATACCGGCTTCCTCGTATATTTCATAAAGGTAACCTTGTGATGGGTATTCGTATGTTCTGCTTAGTCCGTTTATCGTTTTAGTTATGGTAGGGGTGTTTGTCCGGGACTGCCTAAGCCCTCCAACAACAACTACATCGTCTGAAAAGTAACTATTATAATCAAAATTAACCAATCCGCTGTGATTATAAACGAAGCTGATTTTTGCTTTTGTCATCTTGGATGTGATCTCTTTGCATAGAAGACTGACCGGTAAACGTGACGAAGAATATCTGTCGATATAACTATCTGCTCCTCCGAACTTGTATGTGATGCCATTTTCTTCCTCGATAGTAACATTATTAGGACTACCTGTTATTTTGATTTCACTATATGGCTGTGGGATAAATTGTTTGTTATTACCTCCATTTGCCATAACAAAGGCTCCTCCTTTATCTGCCAGTCTATAAAAGTAAACATCGGACATTGCATCTATTTTTCCATCGGCAATTTGCTTATTATAAAAATTTGCACCATTCACATCTTTATAAAGACCAGGATCGTAATTGGCGAGTCCATATGGAGATGAATCATCTATTCCTCTTACCTGTTTCGAGATAGAAGGTTCGGCATTCAGAGTCCATCCGGTGGCTATCCTGCCGGGCGCTTCATTTGGCTTTAATCCGGAAGAATGGTAACTTAAGGTTATAGGTAAAGTAATATCTCCCACCTTTATCTCATATAATGGAATTGTTATATTAGGAAGCCCTGTGGAATAATCCATCGGATAATTAGTATAGCGCTGGACTGCCATTGCTTCGGCGGTCTGCACTTTTGGCAAGTGATTTAATAATTGTATCGTTCCTTGGGCTTTCCCTAGTATATACAGAACTAAAAAAAACGATATTAACGCATATTTTTTCATAGCATATAGATATTATTGATTTCGGCTTACTTTTTGATAATAATTTCGTTTACGGTCAGGTTATTTACCGTTATTTTGAGGACATAGCTCCTTGGTTTGAGGTTCGAGCAGTCGATTGTCTGTTGGTATAGTCCTGTAGCGTGTTTCTTCCGGTTGATTTTCATGACAGGCAGTCCTTCCAGAGTATACAGGTCGAAACTGATATCGGCATCCGTTTTGAGTTCATATTCCATGTTCATCAGCGATTTCACAGGATTGGGATATATCCGGCATGTAACCAGGTCTTCTATGGTGACAGTTTTGCCTTCTTTCGCAGAGGTTGTTACAGGTGTTTGGTCTTTATCCATATCCCATAACTCATCCAGCAAGGCCATGTTGTCGGGATCGGTATCCAGATATAGATGATCCTGAGGCGGAAAGAAGAAAGCCGTGGAGAATATAGGAGTATTGTCAGCCAGGGA
>JAITVH010000092.1 GCA_031285905.1 Prevotella sp. | reverse complement strand
TATTTTCTCTTCCGCTATCATGGTGTTCGGTATCTCATTCCTTTATGGAGCTTGCGGGACACTTTACTATACAGATATAGCTAGAAATATCTATTCATCACCATTGGTTATCATGGCTATGATCTTTATCATGGCGGGATTATTCTTCAAAATATCACTTGTTCCGTTTCATCTTTGGGCTCCCGATACTTATCAGGGTGCGCCTACCAATGTGACATTGTATCTGTCTACCATATCGAAAGGTGCAGCAGTATTTGCCCTGATGACTATTCTGTATAAGGTCTTCCCCGTTTTGGAAGATACTTGGAAAAGTATAATATGGATAATTATTATCCTTACTATTACAATCGGTAACTTATTCGCTCTTCGTCAGAAGAATATGAAGCGATTCCTAGCCTTCTCTTCAATTTCTCAGGCAGGATATATTATGCTGAGTGTTTTCACAGGAACAGTAGAAGGTATGGCGGCAACCATATTCTATGTATTTGTATATGTATTCTCCAATCTTGCCGCGTTTGGTGTGATTTCGGCGATAGAAGACAAGACAGGAAAGGTGAATATGGATGATTACAACGGATTGTACTCTTCCAACCCTAAACTGGCATTGACTATGATGATAGCGATGTTCTCATTAGGAGGTATCCCGTTTGCTGCCGGATTCTTTAGTAAATCATTTGTATTCATGGCAGCTATGCAACAAGGGCATGTTTTGCTTGTCTTCCTCGCATTCCTGAATACAGTTATTTCTTTGTATTATTATTTGCTGGTTGTAAAG
This sequence comes from Prevotella sp., assembly GCA_031285905.1. Lineage (GTDB taxonomy): Bacteria > Bacteroidota > Bacteroidia > Bacteroidales > Dysgonomonadaceae > Dysgonomonas. The sequence goes on along the minus strand of JAITVH010000092.1, from coordinate 4,216 downwards.
GCTATGTTTATAAAGAATGCAGATTCACCTATTGAATATCTGACTACAGATGGTTATATGAAAACTTCTTTGGTTATTTCCCTTATAGGTATATTCTTGTTGGGTATAATAAGCTACTTTTATCAATACATTAATGAAATAAGTTTTGGTATCTATTAAAGAATATTAAAAAATAAACAAAAATTCGGCGGAAGACCTTATATTTGAGGTTTCTGTCGAATTTTATGCAATAAACACAATTTAAAACACATGAGTTTATTAGTTCTTCTTCAGGCCGCTACTCCGGTAGTTGAAATGGCAGACAAGGCAGTGCAGGCAGCACCGGACGAAAGTTATTTAAATCTTGTGCTTAAGGGTGGTTGGATACTTCTACCTATATTTTTACTGTCATTATTAGCTGTTTATGTAATTATAAATAAATGGTTAGTTATAAATCGTCTGGGAAAAAAAGATTCGGTCTGGCTGTCACGCGTAGTGGAACTTATCCATGAAAAGAAAACAGATAAAGCCCTGAAATTTTGCGTCGAACGTCCTTATGCCTCTGCTAAGGTGATAGCAGCCGGCTTGAAAGAGTTTGAGCAGGAAGATAATGAAATTCAGGAAGCGATGGAGGTCGAAGCACGGCAGCAAATCAGTGTGCTCGAAAACCAAATGAATTGGCTGGATATTACCGCGTCTATTGCTCCCATGTTAGGCTTTTTGGGAACAATATTCGGTATTATAAAGATATTTTATGACATAGCCCGTACACATGATTTAGCCATTGATACCGTTTCCACCGGTTTATATCAGAAGATGATATGCTCGGGAGCCGGTCTTTTGGTCGGTATCATTGCTTATGCCGGATATAAGATATTAAATGGGCGCATCGATAAAGCGGTACTTAATATCGATAAAGAATCGAACGAAGTTCTTAAAGCAATAAGAGCATCTGAAAAGGAAGCCTGAAAACAGTTTGAAAGGAGGAATAGTATGAAAATAACAAGGAGAAAAAACCGGACAACAGAAGTGTATACATCTTCTCTTAATGATATTATGTTTTTCCTTTTACTGTTTTTTCTTATCATATCAACAATGGTGACACCTGCCGCCATAAGGGTGTTGTTGCCCAATGCGGCTACCTCGGAGCAGGTTGTAACTAAAAAGAATATTAATCTGATTATAACAAGAGACTTAAGATATTACGTAAACGATAGGGAAGTACAGAAAGATGAAGTAGAACCTGTATTAGCCGGTGTGGTGGCAGATGAAAAGAAAAAGGACGAAAACACGGAAGTCAATGTCCTGCTGCAAGCCGATAAATCTCTCACCCTTCAGGATGTGGTGGATATGATAGATATAGGCAATAAACTACATGTCAAAATGGTACTTTTTACTCAAAAACCAGAATGATTTTAAGAAAAACTGGAACAATAAATTGAATTTTACGGTAGGTGCATGCAACATTTCTACAAACAGTGCATCTCTTAAATGAGGCTTAACCAATATGAATGAACTGCAAATTATAGCAGGGTGTAAAGAACAAAAGCGGGAAGCACAAAGGATACTATACGAGAGGTATGCTCGTAAGATGTATGGTATCTGCTTGCGTTATAGTTCCGATCAGGCCGATGCTCAGGATTTGTTGCAGGATGGATTCATGAAGGTCTTCGCTCATATAGGATCTTTTCAGGAGAAAGGTTCTTTTGAGGGATGGTTGAAGCGTATATTTATAAATTTGTCTTTAGAAAACTTAAGAAAGAAAAAATCGCTATTTCAGCCTTCTGATGATATGCAGGATATTCCCGATGTTGTCGATGAATCGACAGAGGATAGCCGGATGTATAAAGTTTCTGAAGTAGAATTGTTGAAAATGGTACAAGAATTACCACGAGGGTACTCTACCGTTTTCAACCTGTATGCGATAGAAGATTATTCACACAAGGAAATTGCCGAAATGCTGGGCATCAATGAGGGAACTTCACGTTCACAATATGTGAGAGCCAGACAGATGCTGCAAGAAAAGGTGAAACAGTATATAAAGGAAAGGTCATAAGGAATGGCAAAGGAAAATGACAAAATAAAGGATCTGTTCTCCTCGAAGTTGAAAGACTTTGAGCCGGATGTACCTGCTTCTGTTTGGGGTGGGTTAGATCAGCTTTTGTCTCAACAGCCAACTCCCACTGCCGATCCGTCATCTTCGGGCTCTTCTTCCTCAGCAGGCTCTTCCGCGACAACGGTGGCTAAAGCCTCCCTGTTGAAAACTGTACTGATTACGATAGGAGTGGCTGCCGCCATAGTAACAGGAGTTATATTGATACCTAAGGGAGAGGATACGATAGAACCGGAGGAGAATAAAACCACCATTACCGAAGAACCCCAAACCGAAGAAGCGGACACGGTTGTGGAAAAAAGTCCGGTGATCCTTCCTGTGAAAAAATATTTAAGCAGAGAAATAGAACCGGAACTTCCGGTAGAAGAAAAAATTCCGCAAGAGTCGCAAGAGCCAATTCGGGAAAAAGAGCCTGAAAAGCCGGACGAAGAAGAGGAAATTCTGTCGGATGCGCCCGCTCAACTTACCGTAGCGGAACTGCCGAAGCGGTCTAAAGCAAAAGGCTTTTCTTTAAGTGCCTCTGTATCCGCCGGATTGTTGTCGGAAAATAGAAATCAAAACGGAGGCGGTTTCTTATTCTCCCGGACGCAAAGAAGCGAGGTGTTTATAGATGCTTTGAGTAAGGAAAATAAAGAATTTAAGATGGTGCACAGGCAACCGGTGTCTTTCGGATTGAAAGTAAGTAAAGGCTTAACTTCAAACCTGTCTCTCGAAACAGGCATCGTTTATACCTATTTATCTTCTAAGATAACATCGTCGAGTATATTCGATATACATGAAACTCAAACATTCCATTACCTTGGCATACCTGTTTCGTTGAATTATACGTTTTATAGATTGGGTAAGGCCGATCTTTATTTGTCTTTGGGGGGAACGGTACAAAAAGATATTAGCGGAAAATACGAGAGTAGTATGGGATTCTCCAAGATGGATATGGAGGATAAAGCGCTTGCATATCAGCTATACCATAATGAACCGTACTTTATACGGGAAAGTATAGAACAATCCAAACCTCAGTTTTCCACTCATTTAAAATTAGGAATTGCTTATCCGATATATAAAAAGTTGTATCTTTACGGAACCATTGGCGGCGCTTATTATTTCGATGTCCATAATAAGTATCCGACAATATTCTCTGACAAAAAGGTTCAATTAGATTTGAACATGGGTATTAAATTTGATTTCTAATACAATTAAAAAGATAAAAAAGTAAATTTGTGATATGAAAAAATCATTATTTAAATTAATTTTAGGCATGTTCGCCACTGTAATGCTGTTTTCTTCCTGCTTGGGAGATGGTAGCAATGAGACCGGGAATTCCGGTGCGTTTGCTTATATAACCACCGATCAAACAGGTATAAAATATGCGGTTGTGGATACCTATCGTATTACATCAACGGCTATACAGGGTTTAGAGGCGGGGAGCTGCTATTTAATAGATTATAGGTTTTCTTTTGAAAACCAGTCTTCGAGTGGTATATATCAGAATGCGACTATGTCCTCACAGCCGGTTCTTTTAGTTTCTACGATGGGAGCCGTAGGTACAGCAACCACAGTGACAGAAACATTTAACCCGTATGATTTCCAACCGTACGCTGGTTCGTTCGATAGTCCCTATGGATATAATTTGGGGGTTGCTTACATAGCCAAGCTAAAAGAAACAGATTCTCCTCGTGCTTACTTCTTTTACGATGCAAAAAAACAGTTTGAGATGACAAATGATGGTGTTACTCAGGAAGATGTTAAAGAGAACCAGATAATTATAGATGTCCGATTCGCTCACACTAACGGAGCAGACGGAAGTCAAATTAAAGCAGGGAGAATTACCGTGGGTAATTTGTATCAGATTAGAGAAGCATATAAGAGGTCTGATAAATTTAAAGAAGGTAGCGGAGAATATACCGATGTAGCAATAAAATTCCGATACAATCAATTACAATCCGATGACAAAACAGTGAAAGAGGATGTTTATGTAGGAAGTTGGACTCCTGCACCCTATTCGTATTATTGTTTCAGATATCATAAAGCAGAGTAAAATATAAGCTGTAAAAACATAAAAGAGGCTGCCAAAAAAATGGGATTTTCGTCATTGCGAGGGCGGTAGCCCGAAGCAATCCAGTAATA
>JAITVH010000164.1 GCA_031285905.1 Prevotella sp. | reverse complement strand
ATATCTGAATTTATAAAGTATCAGAATAAGGAACATATAATGATGATGGCCATGGTAGTAGCATTCGATGCCTTTATGACTATTCCTTTTGCCTATCTGCGACATCAGAAACGCCCGATACGTTTTATGTCGATAAAGATGATCTTTATTCTTTCCAATATATTGTTCAATCTCTTCTTTCTGGTATTATGTCCATGGCTATATAAATCATATCCTGACTTTCCATTAATTAAATATTACCATCCCGACTTTGGAATAGGCTATGTGTTCTTAGCAAATTTATTTTCCACATTGATTGTTTTGGTATTACTTATACCAACAACGATGAAGGAATTCAAATTCGATTTCGACAATGTACTATTAAAACGGATGTTGAAATATGCGTTTCCTCTCCTCATTTTAGCCCTTGCCGGAGTAGTCAGTCAGGCGATAGCCGGACTGGTATATCCTTTTATACTGGGTGAAGAAGACGCAAGATATCAACTGGGAGTCTATAGTGCCAGCATTAAAATAACGGTAGTGATCACCATGTTCATCCAGGCATTCCGGTATGCCTACGAACCATTCTTTTTTGGAAAAAATAAAGAAAACAGCAATACTAAGCCGTATGCCGATGCCATGAAATTCTTTATTATATTTGCCTTGCTTATCTTTTTAGGGATGATGTTCTATATTGATATTATCTCATTTCTGTTATCAAAGATAGGGAAAGATTATGTGGCAGGACTTGATATATTACCATATGCTATGCTGGGCGAGATTTTCTTTGGCATATACTTTAATCTTTCTGTCTGGTATAAATTGACTGATAATACGAAATACGGGGCTTATTTTTCCATTTTTGGCTGTATTGTCCAAGTAGCGATGAATATCATATTAGTGCCTATGTATGGATACATAGCCAGCGCATGGGCTACTTTTGCCAGCAACTTACTGATAATGACAGTTTCATATTTTATCGGGCAAAAGTATTTCCCTATAAAATATGATCTGAAAAACATTCTGATATACTTTACTGTTGCTATTATATTCTATATTGCAGCCATGACTCCTCAGATAGAAAACGATGTATTGCGTTTAGTGTACCGTACTTTATTTCTGATAGGCTTTGCTATACTTATTATAAAAAGGGATTTGCCTTTACAGGAAATACCTATACTCAATAGATACCTGAAGAGAAAGTGATGATTTATCTTTTTATTTTGAATTTATCTATAGTATGTCAATGGCCTGATGTGCTAATATGCCGATATGGCAATGAGATTAAAAGAGGTCTTTGAAAAATGAAAGAAAAAGTGTTACTTATGTTACCTTTTAGTTAAAATTGGCGTTGTCATGCTGAAGAATGAAGCATCTTATTTAGAATAAGGATATCCTTCCTATCGTCAAGATGACAACCAACGGTCACAGGAACGAAGCGTATGTAAGGAGAAAATAAAAAAGCTAAGAGCTAACGGCTATCAGCTAATAGCCAAAAGTGTTACCTTTGTTACCTTTTAGTTAATTTACCTCACCCCAACCCTCTCCAAAGGGAGAGGGAGTAGCGAAGCCGTGAGGAGGGATTGTCGCTGAGGAACGAAGTATCTCGTTTGAATGTAAGAAGATCCTTCCTGCGTCAGAAACAGCGTTCGACGTAGTGTAACGTAGTCAATGACAGAGAGAGAATAAAAAGCTAAAAGCTAACGGCCATCAGCTAATAGCTGAAATGTGTTACCTTTACATACACTACGCTCCTGTGACCGTTGGTTGTTACCCTTTTAGTTAAAATATTAAATTTCAATTACTGATTTACATAAAATATATTTTATTTCAATATTACCAAAACTATATGAGAATGAAGAAAATAGCTCTTTTATTTATCGCAACCTTTATAGCCTTTATAGCAAAAGCTGATGAAGGAATGTGGTTATTGATGGAACTGAACAGGCAAAGTATTGCCAGGATGAAAGAATTGGGTTTCAAATTTCCTGTAGATAAAATCTATAGCGAAACCAATCCTTCGCTGAAAGATGCAGTAGTTATATTCGGCGGTGGATGTACCGGGGTGGCCGTATCAAATCAGGGACTTATTTTTACCAATCACCATTGTGGATACGGGGACATTCAAAAATTGAGTTCCGTAGAACATGATTACCTAAAAGATGGCTTTGTAAGCCACTCATTTACAGAAGAACTTCCGGCAAAAGGATTATCTATCCAATTTCTCCAGAAAGCTGAAGATGTAACAGATTTTGTAACTTCTGCCCTATCTGCTGATGACAGCGAAGATGTTCGTTATGAAAAAATAGATTCTCTGTCTCAGGTTTATCTTGACAGATATAAGGACAATGAGTTTCTGAGAGCTGAAATTATCCCTTTCTACTCTGACAATAAATATTATGTAGTAGTATATGAAATATTCAGAGATGTAAGGTTGGTGTTTACTCCCCCATCATCTGTAGGTAAATATGGTGATGAAACTGACAATTGGATGTGGCCGCGCCATACAGGAGATTTTTCCGTATTCCGCGTTTATGCAAATAAAGACAATAAAGCCGCAAATTACAGTTCTGATAATGTACCTTACAAACCCAAGTACTCTGTACCTGTATCTATCAAAGGATATAAAGAAAATGATTATGCAATGACAATAGGCTATCCGGGAAGTACAGAACGGTATATGTCGTCATGGGGTATCAGCCAGATGGTAGAGTCAGATCATAAGCCACGTATCGAAGTACGTGGAGCAAAACAGGAGATCTGGCGCAAAGCAATGAATGCCAGCGATGCTATCCGTATAAAATACGCCTCAAAATATGCAGGAAGTTCCAATTACTGGAAAAATGCAATGGGTATGAACGAAGCTATTGCGAAGCTGAAAGTAATAGAAAATAAAGAGGAACTTGAATCGGATTTTGCAAACTGGGTTACTAAATCAAATAACCAACCTAAATATGGAGAAGTATTATCGATGATGAAAGACGGTTATATTTCTACTATGGAAACAGCGAAGATCAGGACTTACCTTTTCGAAACATTCTATATGGGTATTGAAATAACCCGTATTGCCAACACTGCTCTTTTCATTAACAGAATGGAGGATGCAGATAAGGAAAATGAGTTAAGAGGACGGTTGACAAATACATATAAAGATTATGAACCTACTCTGGATAAGGAGGTTATGCCTGTATTATTAAAAATATATGCAGAAAGCGTTCCAAGTGAATATTTACCGCAGATATATGAAACGATAGAGAACGAATTTAACGGAGATTATAACAAATATGCAGAATGGTTTTATAACAACACCAAGCTAACAACGCTTGATGGTATAATAAGCCTCATTGCAACAGGTGATGAAGATTCAATCATGAATGATCCGGCAATAATCCTTGCCCAGTCTCTACAACCGATGTTAATCAAACTACAGGAGGCCGCTGCCCCTTATACTTCTTCGATAGATAAAGGTGAACGTCTATATATGGCAGGCCTGATGGAAATGCAACCGAAAAAAGCATTTTATCCTGATGCCAATTTCACACAACGATTGAGCTATGGCTCTATAGGAGGTTACAACCCTGCCGATGCCGTATATTACGATTATTACACTACATCGCAAGGTGTATTGGATAAATACATACCTAATGATCCTGAATTCGATATTCAGCAATATATCAGAGATGATCTGGCTGAAGGCGACTTTGGCAGATATGCAGATAAAGATGGGAAGATGCATGTTAACTTCTTGTCAAACAACGATATTACAGGCGGTAATTCGGGGAGTCCGGTATTTAACGGAAACGCAGAATTAATAGGGCTTGCGTTTGATGGCAACTGGGAATCTCTCAGTGGCGATATCCTTTTCGAACCGGAGGTACAACGTTGTATCAATGTGGATATACGATACGTACTGTATATAATAGATAAAGTAATGAAATGTCCGAGGATCATCAATGAACTGGAAATCAGCTCTAAATAATAACTATTACAAAGACATAAATAATATCTAAACAAAAACTACAGGTTCTAAAAACCTGTAGTTTTTTGTATATGGACGACAAAATAAGCTATAATAGAAAAACTCTTCCAAATTCCCTTACTTGTTAAGAAGAAGAGATTTGAAAGAGTTTATATAATAAATATCCAATAATCCTTTTAATAGGGTTTCCCTATTTTGGACTAGTAAATATTACTGTGCTTTTCCTGCACTACCAAGCACTTCTTCGATTTTATGCTTGTATAGTTTCTTCGCATTTTCACGAGCAGGGCCTAAGTATTTACGAGGATCGAATTCAGCTGGTTTAGTCGCAAATACTTCACGAACAGCAGCTGTCATAGCAAGACGGCTGTCTGAGTCGATATTGATCTTACATACGGCTGATTTAGCAGCTCTGCGAAGTTGTTCTTCAGGGATACCGATAGTATCTTTCAATGCACCGCCATACTTGTTGATTGTAGCCACTTCATTCTGAGGAACAGAAGATGCTCCATGAAGAACGATAGGGAATCCCGGAAGTTCTTTTTCAATAGCCTCAAGAATATCGAAACGCAATGGTGGAGGAACCAGCATACCATTAGCATCTCTTGTACATTGTTCAGGAGTAAATTTGTTAGCTCCATGAGAAGTACCAATAGATATAGCCAAAGAGTCACAACCTGTACGAGTTGCAAAATCTACAACTTCTTCGGGTTGTGTATATGTATGATGCTCTGAAGATACTTCGTCTTCTACTCCTGCCAATACACCAAGTTCGCCTTCAACTGTCACATCAAATTGATGAGCATAGTCTACTACCTTTCTGGTAAGAGCGATATTTTCTTCATAAGGAAGGTGAGAACCGTCAATCATTACAGAAGAGAAACCTGAGTCGATACAAGATTTACATGTTTCGAATGTATCACCATGGTCTAAGTGAAGAACTATCTGAGGTTTTTCCCATCCAAGGCTTTTTGCATATTCAACAGCTCCCTGAGCCATATAGCGCAACAAGATTGCGTTTGCATAATCGCGGGCACCTTTAGAAACCTGAAGGATTACCGGAGATTTAGTCTCTGCAGCAGCAGAAACGATAGCTTGCAACTGCTCCATATTGTTGAAATTGAATGCAGGGATTGCATATCCTCCCGCAACAGCTTTTGCAAACATCTCTTTTGTGTTTACTAAACCTAAGTCTTTGTAACTTACCATTGTTATTGAATTTATAATTATAATAATTTATGAATAAATACTATGTCTTTGAACAGTACAAAAGTAGCAAATTTGTACGATATACCGTTTCAAAATAAAGATAAAAAGAGTTATATACCTATTACTTCCATAGAGGGGAAGGATATTCTCCGGCATCTACCAGCTTCTGTATTTTTTCTACTACACCGGCTCTATCTTCTGCATAAGTCACACCAAACCATTTTGAAGGTGTATCCAATACTTTCACATCTGCTATCTGATTAATTATAAGGTGATCAACCATTAACGGGATAAAGTATTCGGCTTTATGATTTCCGATATTAGCTTCCAGGAACTTAACGAAATACTTTTCTGAATGCTCAAAATAATCAGGAGTGAATCCCCACATATTCATAGATACAGGTGTATTTTCTTCTAGTTCAAACCAGTAATTTTCAGCATCTTTATATTGAATTTTTCCATCTTTACGTTCAATGTGCGTACGTTCCACCACACTCTTTAAGTATCCTTTATCATCTGTTTCACACACTCCTCTGGCTACAGCGCCGCTTTCTGAAAGGGTATTGCTAAGACGATATCCTACCATACAATAATGGTTTTCCTTCCCGTTCATTTCTATTAGTTGTTTTGCCAGTATTTCATAGCTGTCACGACCATAAAAATCATCAGCATTGATAACGGCAAAAGGTTCATTGATCACATCTTTAGCCATCATTACAGCATGGTTTGTCCCCCAAGGTTTTTGCCTGTCAGGGTGTAGTTCAAAGCCTTCAGGAAGGTTGTTGAGTTCCTGATAGACTACTTCTACAGGTATATGTTTTTCGTATTTTGATATAATCTTTTCACGAAATTCCTTATCGAAAGATTCTCTGATAACGAAAACAATCTTTCCGAATCCGGCTCTCAAAGCATCGTAAATAGAGTAATCCATGATTGTCTCTCCATTTGGCCCCAGTCCGTCAATTTGTTTAAGACTACCATAACGGCTTCCCATTCCGGCTGCTAATACATACAAGGTTGGTTTCATACTATAAATTAATTTTTGTAGTGAATTTTAAAGTCACAAAGATAGCCTTTTAGAAGATAAATTTGAATAAAAAGGATAAGATATATTGACTAAAGTGTAATGAAGTAAGAATTGAAGTGAGGACAGATACTCAGAAGCTCAATATAATAATTGCTTTTATAATCCTAGGGGGTTTAAGACAGAATTGTAGATTGAATCGTAAGTTATTAGGTTTCAAGAATACTTATATAGGATTTTCAGGTATTTTTATTTCAATTTCTTTTCCCATTATATCGTAATATATGTTCTGAAAATGGTGCACAGAAGTAATAGGATTATTTATTCTGCATTGATTGTTTATGCTTAGGTAAAATTCTCCATTATTAAGCAATATATATAATATGGGAGTTCTAAGATCATTCTCACTAAATGTAATTTCGTTATCCGATAAACTAAATCCTCCGCTATTCAAAAGAATATCTTTAGTCAACTCAATAGGAGCTATTTCTTTATATTTATGCGTGCTTACAGTAGTTTCTATACTTTCACCTCTTATCTCCATCACCTCCGAATATAGAAGTGTAGGATGAAAATAGCCTATCGGTAGATGAGTAATGCATTTTACAAAGTTGCCAACTCTTAATTCTTTCGGATCAATCATAAAGGATATAACTATTATTATACTGATGATTAAACATTGAAAAAGAATATTTTGTTTATTAAAACTCTCAAATAAGATATAAGGTTTGACTTTGTATAGAATCATTTTAGTTAAATATCTAAATTTATTCCTTTTTAACTATTGTTTATTTCTGTTTAATTTCCCGTATAGATTACAAACATCTGATTTAATATATTTTAATCAATGAATAGTGATTTAAGTTAAATAATCACGCATGATGCAATTTAGATATATTGATTTAACTTAAATCGACTATATTCTTCATACCATTAATAATATCTATTTTTTATAAAAACAGTAAATATCTTAGATAATTAGGTAATATTTTGTAATTGTCGATTATCTAATAATCCTATCTTGTTTTTTGAATATAAACATGTTATAGATATCTGTTGTTTATTTCATACAGTTAGTTTAGTGATAAAATAAAAAGAAGTAAAATGGAAAGAGGAAAAGAAATGCCAAAGGAGACAAACAAAACAAAAGCTTCAGAAAGCAAAGACAACAAAACCACTGCTAAGTCAACATCTCAAACACCAAGAGGACAAAGCAGAATTAATGGCCAAGATAGATTCAGGCCACAAAAATAAAGTTCATCTGGATAAATTTTTTCAGGCTATTAGGATTAATAGCCTGTTTTATTATGTAAATTATGGAAAAAGAAAGAGAAAAACCAGAGATATCAAGAAAAGACGAAAGAGTAAAAGAATTTCCGACTGAAGAACCCAAAGATGTACCGGAAATTTCGCCAACAGATGTACCAGAAGAGCCTCATAAAAAGCCAAATGAAACTGATCCGCAAGCAACAATCACTTTATCATAGAAAAGGTTTTCCATTAGGAAAACCTTTTCTTATATCTTTTTATTCATTACATAATCTTCCATTAGAAAGCCGTTACCAATATCAATATCTTCGTTACGAACAATTTCAAAACCTACCCGTTTATAAAAATCGATTGCTCTGTTAAACCGATTGACATTCAATAAAAGCTCTTTATTGTTATTATTTTTAGCTATTTCACCTGCTTTATCGATGAAGAAGCGTCCTACTCCTCTGCCTTGTAATGAAGACAACACATATATTTTATGTACTTTAGTAATATCTGATCCCTTATAGTTCAACTCATAAGATAAATATCCCAGATATTCGCCATCTTCTTCAGCCAACAGATAGTGATGTCCTTCCTTCATTTGTTTTCTAAGAGAATCTTCACTATACATCATGTTCATCATATACTTGATTTGTTCCTCAGAAAGAATATCCCGGAATGTCACAGGCCAAACCTTATCCGATAAAGATTTGATAATTACAATTTGATTTTCGGTTGCTTCTACAATATTCATTAGTCTTCCATTGTGAACGATTTCATTCCTATACGGTTTCCATCAGCAAATATATCGACCCTGTAAGTTCCAGGCATCAAGTACTCCTCTACGTTCCAATACATGGTAACAGGAACTTCTTCTCCGCCATATTCAACTATTTTACTCATCGAATAGTTGATTTCTTTGTTTTCAAATGAGAATACGTTCGTTCTACTTTTTGCGAGGACATCATTATCAGGCTTCATTATCCGCACATATAATGTACGTTCACCCGGTTCTGCTGTTATATTTTTTGAGATAATAAAATTCACGCTCAATAGTTCTACTTTACTTATCTTCTTCTGTACCTTTCCTTTACTATTTGTTGCCAATACAGATATTCCTACAGCATCTAATTTGGCCGCTAAAGTTACTTTTTCTGAGAGGCTTTCTTTTTCCTGAGATACCTGACTGAGAGTTTGCGTTGCTTGCTGATATTTTGTAGTGATTTCTTTCTTTTCTTTTCTTAATTGCTCATTAGCTCTGTTTAGTGAATCTATCTGCGCTACATATGATTTCAGTATCTTACGCAAGCTTGCCAGCTCTTTATTAAGCCTGTCTATTTCCGATTTATTATCAGCTTTTACTGTTTTTAGCTCTTCTAATAACCGCTGAACCTTAGTCTGTTCATTAGTAAGCTTCTGAAGCAAAGAGTCATTCTTTATATTTAGCTTAAAGCCCTCATACTGTACGGCAAGACTTTCATATTCATCTTCCAGTTGCTTCTTATTTAGGCTGGTTTCCTCTTGTAATACATCAATCTGATTCTTTTGATTAAATATGAAATATCCTGCTATTAATATCCCTATTACTAGTAAGGCTATAACAGCAATCAGTATTTTAGTATTATTATTGTTTTTCGGTTGGTTCTCTAGTTCCATGATCTTGTTAAAAAATAACGCGACTACAAATATAGATTATTTTAATCACATTAATACATTGGAATAATGCCCTTTCGCTTTTTTTAATAAATCCTTATATTTTTGGCTGATAAAGTTTTCTTTATATCGGAATAAGCATGTATTTTTGTTTGTCTTTTGTAAGACATATACTTGCTAAAGAGAGATAACTCTTACATTTTGAAAGTCAATGTATTAAATTATTAATTAATATAAAATATTATGTCTAAAGTAACAGTTGTAGGAGCCGGAAATGTAGGTGCAACATGTGCTAACGTATTAGCATTTAACGAAGTGGCAGATGAAGTAGTTATGCTCGATGTAAAAGAGGGTGTATCGGAAGGTAAAGCTATTGATATGAATCAGACAGCTCAATTGCTAGGATTCGATTCTCGTATAAAAGGTGTAACTAACGATTATGCAGCTACAGCTAATTCTGATGTCGTTGTGATAACATCCGGAATTCCTCGTAAACCGGGTATGACACGGGAGGAACTAATCGGAGTAAATGCAGGTATTGTGAAATCAGTAGCAGAGAGTATATTGAAATATTCCCCAAATGCTATTTTGGTTATCATTTCCAATCCGATGGATACAATGACTTATTTAGCTTCGAAAGTAACTGGTTTGCCAAAGCATAAAGTCATAGGTATGGGTGGAGCATTGGATAGCTCCCGTTTCAAATATTATCTGAGTGAAGCTTTAGGATGCAATCCAAATGAAGTAGAAGGTATGGTAATTGGGGGACATGGCGATACTACTATGATTCCGGTAACAAGACTGGCTACATATAAAGGTATTCCTGTTTCGGAGTTTTTGTCAAAAGAGGAGTTGGATAAAGTAGTTGCTGATACGATGGTAGGAGGTGCTACGCTTACAGGTTTGCTTGGAACCTCTGCATGGTATGCCCCGGGTGCTGCCGGAGCTTATGTAGTAGAATCAATTCTTCACGACCAAAAGAAAGTTATTCCATGCTGTATTACTTTAGAAGGAGAATATGGCCAAAATGATATTTGTATCGGAGTTCCGGTTGTACTTGGCAAGAATGGTTGGGAGAAAATTATTGATTTGAAATTGACTCCTGAAGAAAAGGAAAAGTTTGAGGCTTCTGCTGCAGCTGTTCATAAGACAAATTCTGTACTGAAAGATAACGGGTCGATCTAATCAGTATCAGTTTTAAGATAAATGAAGAGGGTAAGATTCTGCTGGATTTTACCCTCTTCCCTTTTTCGTAATTTCGAGCAACTGCCGTCTTGTTTCAAATATTGAAATCTCAGAGAGTTAATTTTTCAGAATTAGATACTAATATTTGATAATTATCACCTTACGATATCTCTGTATTGCGACAATATGACATGTTACTTGGCTCTAAATAACCTTTTATTATTAGATTAATTCATTTGTTCTTAATCAATTGTACTCTATTTTATTTTCTTTAACTTTTCTTTTTGTGTCAATATGTCTGTTTTGCACGCTTTTTGAATATATGTTTCAAACGATAATTAATTAGATTAAAAGATTCATATAAAATAGAATAAAGGAGGACAAAAATATGAGAAATCAAATTAGAAGATTCGACAGAACAGGAAGTTTCTTACCATCATTTTTCAATCACTATCTAAATGATGATCTGTATAATAATATTATGAGCAGTGGACTTCCGGCAACGAATATATCAGAAAACGAAAAAGAGTATATAGTAGAGCTATCTGTTCCCGGATTTAAGAAAGAAGACATTAATATAGAAGTAGAAAAGAATATACTAAAAATATCCGCTCAGAGTGAAATGAAGAATGAAGAGAAGGATCAGGATCAAAAGGTTCTGCGTCGTGAATTTAAGAAGTCTTCATTTACACGTAGTTTCTCTATACCTGAGAATATAGATATAGAGAATATTATGGCAAATCAAGAAGATGGTGTTCTTCGGGTAATATTACCAAAACAATTAGATAAAGAAGAAGATAAAATAAAGAAGATAGAGATACAATAAGTGATTGGTTAATTAAAGTAATAAAATTGGATTTAAGGTTTGAGAGGCTGCTTCATCTGCAGCCTTTCTCAATTTATAGGAATAAACACTTTCTTTTTACGACTAGTATTAGTAATTTAAATACGCATTATTCGCAACAGGGAATTCAAAATTTCGACTATTAGATAAGAGACAAAAGATAATTATAAGATTCTTGATTTTTCATTTAAAGTTATCTTCTCGGAATATAGTATTTTCGAAAATCAGAAGAAGATGAACAGATAAAATTAAAAAGCAGGAAAGTAGTGCTAATCATACTATAATTCAAACAAAAAAGATTATGTAACAAGTATTTACAAAAGAATAAGTTTCAAAAGAATAGCCAAATATTTATTCCATCATATACACATTCGCATATAATACATAATTTATTAATTAACTAAAGATGTCCTGAAAATGAACACCTTTAGTTACTATATATTTCTTATTTCTTTATCAATCTAATAATCTCTCCAATCCATAGAACGAAAGAAGTACCTCCAATAATTATCAGCCAATCCCTAAGCTGCAAAGGAACTGTACGGAAAACATCTCCGCCAAACTCAACAATCAGAAACTGCCCAATCAATATGATTACCGCGACAGATAAGAACCCTTTACTGTCTTTGATGTGGCTAAAAGCAGATTTTCCAGTCATAAATGCCTTGGCATTAAACATATTCCAGAATTGAAGCAATACAAATGTCGTAAAAAAGAAAGATAAGAAATACGCATATCTCTCGGCTCTTTCTACATGACTGAAAAAACTATCCAAATATTCTGGTTTAGCAAACAAAAACAACATACCTAATAGTATCACCACAAAAGAAATTCCTGTAAATAATATATGATTTCTCATAGGTGGAGTTACAATAAAGTCTGTATTCTTGCGTGGTTTTTCCTGCATCACTCGTTTATCTGGAGGTAATGAGGCTAAAGCACCAGCTGCAAATGTATCCATTATAAGGTTCACCCAAAGCATTTGTGTAACAGTAAGCGGTAACTCTTGTCCGAATATAGATCCAAGAAATACCAAAATTAGAGCTACAACGTTAATCGTTAGCTGGAATAGGAGGAATCGTTGAATATTTTTATATAATGAACGTCCCCACATTACTGCAGTAGCAATACTATTAAATGAATCGTCCAGTAAAGTTATATCACTTGCCTCCTTTGCGACTGATGTACCAGAGCCCATCGACAAGCCTACATTAGCATGATTTAGTGCAGGAGCATCATTTGTCCCATCACCTGTAACAGCAACAATCTCACCATTTTTCTTTAGCAGCTCTACTAGCCTTTGTTTATCTGTTGGACGTGCCCTGCACATTATTTTCAGAGATTGTACCCGACAGAAAGCTTCTTCATCTGATAAAGCTTCAAAATTAAGGCCTGTAATAATATTATCATCTGTATCTTCTGTTTTCCAGATGCCAATCTGCCGTCCTATCTCGCGAGCTGTAGCAGGAGTATCTCCTGTAACGATTTTCACACCAATTCCAGCATTCAAACATTCTGCAACAGCAGCCGGTACATCTTCCCTCACCGGATCTGAAATAGCAGTTATTCCCAGAAATATAAGTTCATTTTCAGCTAGTTCTTTTATATCAACATAAGAAGAGTGGTCATCTATTTCTTTGTATGCGAAACCTAATGTTCGCATTGCCATATTTTGGTAAGCCAAAAGTTGTTTTTCAATATCTGTTTTTTTATTATTAACAGGATGTTCCCCGTCCACATCAAGCACTGTATTACATTTTGACAAAACAATTTCAGGAGCACCTTTTATATATAATATATTCTTCCCCGATGTAGATGATTGAATTATGGTTGCCATATACTTTCTTTCGGTAGAGAACGTTAATTGGTCGACCACTTTGGCATTTTCCCGAATATCTATATAACTCACATTATTCGTATTCAACCATAATAATAAGGCTGCTTCGGTTGGATTTCCCAAAGTTTTTACTTTTACAGGATCAGAGAAATCAAGAAACGCAGTCGAATTTGCAGCAATTCCTTCCTTCACTAGATTGCTTACCTCATCATCAGCTATCTGTTGATCTTTTAAAGCATAAAATTGGGTTTCATAGACCTTCATCTGATTTTGTGTAAGAGTACCTGTTTTATCTGTACAAATAACCGTTGCTGCTCCCATTGTTTCACAAGCATGCATCTTGCGTACAAGATTATTTGTCTTAAGCATCCGTCGCATACTCATCGCTAAACTAAGAGTTACGCTCATAGGCAAGCCTTCGGGCACAGCTACAACAATCAATGTAACCGCTACCATAAAATATTGCAATATCTGACTTGCTGTCTCAATATCTACCCACGAACCGGAATCTAAAGGATTTACTCCAAACAGAAATCCGATAAGAGCAATAAGAATAAATGCTGTCAGCCCTAGTCCTATCCATTTAAACCAACTACTATTTGTTATACTGTCAGGTGTTCCCTGCACTTTCCCGGTAAGTTCCAGTCCATCATATACTATAGGCACCCATATTTTGACTAATGCTATTGCCGCACCAATTATCACAGCACTAAGCAGACCTAATTGACCTAAAGAATAAGAAACCGAGCCTCCAAAAATATCCTTAATGAATAATGCCGAAAAAGTTAATATAGCCAAGAATAGACCAACAATTCCTATAAATCTAGCAAGCCCGTCCAATTGTTTATTTAATGGTGTTTCTTCTCCTGTTATTTCTGTAGATTTTTGTGCAACCTTACCATATTCGGTTGCATCCCCTACTTTTTTCACAACAAAAGTACCGTGACCATCCATTACACTAGTTCCCCGCATCACCCAATTAGAAGGATAGGTAGCATCGCCAATAAATTCCTTTTCATTCGTTGTTTTGTCAATAATTGGTTCGCCGGTTAAAGTAGATTCATCAATCTGAAGGGAAATAGCTTCGATTAATTCTCCATCAGCAGGCACTTCATCCCCTGTACCTATTATTACCAAGTCATCGACAACTATATCTTGTTTTGGAACTTCCTTTACATTACCATTGCGAATGACTTTTATTAATGTATCATCATTCACCTGATTCAATATATCGAATTTCTTGTTTGCATCCATCTCGAACCAGAAAGCAACACCAGTAGCAAGAAAGATTGCACAGAATATTCCTATTGTTTCAGCATAATGCCCGACACCCGAAGATATATGTTCGAATATTGCTATAGCCAGTGATAAAAAAGCTGCAATAAGCAAGATCCTGATAATCGGATCATTAAACTTCTCCAAGAAAAGTTTCCAGAGAGATTCTTTTTCCGGCGGAGTAATAAGATTTGCCCCATGTTTTCGCCGGCTTTCTTCTACCTGAGCATCAGTTAATCCCGTCAAGTGTTTTTTTTCTTCCATTTTTTGTAGCGATATATATTATATTGTATTATAGAAAACCATTTAAGTGTTTTTAAAGTTCCGAAGATATAGTGAATTTTCAATAAATTTGTTACGGATACAAAACTATTAATTGTTAACTATATGAAATTTACTTAATTAAAAAGTAACCATATCATAACATATAAGCAAAAGCGACTTTAAATATTCGTTTAAAGCCGCTTTCAATCTTTTTATTATCTCATGATTAAATAGATAAAATCTTCAATGTTCTCAACAAATCTTCCTGAATCGGTTTGTTTTTCTTTATTGCTTTCGAAAAAGGAACATATACTATTTCATCGTTCTGAATACCAATCATCACATTACGTTGATCATCCAATAACGCATCAATAGCCGCTGCCCCCATCCTACTCGCAAGTATCCTGTCGTTCGCAGTAGGAGACCCTCCACGTTGCACATGTCCTAATATTGTAACGCGTACATCATATTGAGGATATTCCGTTTTAACACGCTCGGCCATAGCCATAGCCCCTCCGGTAATATCACCCTCAGTCACCAACACCAAGCTACTGTTCTTACTCTTGCGAAATCCATTAGAGATCAGATCTGCCAACTGGTCTTGCTGATATGACATTTCAGGTATTATTGCAGCTTCTGCACCAGAAGCTATCGCCCCGTTAAGTGCAAGAAATCCACACTCACGTCCCATTACCTCAACAAAAAATAACCGTTCATGTGAACTGGCTGTATCTCTTATCTTGTCTACAGCCTCCATGATTGTATTCAGGGCTGTATCATAACCTATTGTTAAATCAGTACCCAGTAAATCATTATCTATTGTTCCTGGCAGTCCTACGATAGGGTAATTGAACTCTTGTGCAAAGATACGGGCACCAGTAAGAGACCCATCTCCACCAATAACAACAAGAGCGTCAATTCCTTCGCGCTGAAGAGCTTCATAAGCTATTTTCCGTCCTTCAGGTGTCACAAACTCCTTACTTCGAGCCGTTTTCAGGATAGTTCCACCTTGCTGTATTATATTACTTACAGTATTTGTCTTAAAGGGTTCAATTTCATCAAAAACTAATCCTTTATAACCTCTCATTATACCTTTCACTTCCATTCCATTGAAAATGGCAGCACGTGTTACAGCGCGAATCGCTGCATTCATTCCGGGAGCATCACCTCCAGATG
Source organism: Prevotella sp. (assembly GCA_031285905.1). Taxonomy (GTDB): domain Bacteria; phylum Bacteroidota; class Bacteroidia; order Bacteroidales; family Dysgonomonadaceae; genus Dysgonomonas. The sequence continues at coordinate 35,263 of JAITVH010000164.1, read as the reverse complement.
TCAACACACCAATACAGTTAATACGTGACATGTTATCTTTTTTTAATGTAGTTCTATCTTTTTTCTAAACCAAGATGCAAAAGTATAAAATAAAACGGCGCTACCAATTAAAATGTAGATACGTTATTATTAAATTCATATATATATTTGGTTATTTTAACGCTGTTCTCAATTCATTTATTTTTGCTTCCACAGCCTCCATTTGCCATTTTGGAGTAGATGTAGCACCACAAATACCTATACTTGCCGTCGAACTTATCATATCAGATTTTATATCTTCCGGGGTAGTAATAAAATAGGAGTGAGGATTATATTTCTTACATTCAGCAAAAAGAACTTTTCCGTTTGAGCTCTTCTCTCCTGCAACAAACAATATAACATCATGTTTCAACGCAAACTCTTTAATATTAGGTATACGATTGGATACCTGCCTGCAAATTGTATCAAAATATTCGAACCGGGCGTCATTGATCATTCGTTCCTGAATGATATCAATTATTTCCTGAAAACCATCTAACGGTTTGGTTGTCTGAGAAAATAAACAGATATTTTTAGTAAAATCCAGTTTATCCAAATCTTCTTTCTTCTCTATCACAATGGCAGAAGAATCCGTTTGTCCAAGTAAGCCATTTACTTCGGCATGACCGTTTTTTCCATAAATAACGATCTGAGTGTTGTGTTCCCTCTCCTGATCATATTTATCATGTATTTTCTTTTGCAAACGCAAAACTACCGGACATGATGCATCTATGATTTCAATATTGTTTTCTTTTGCTATTTGATATGTAGAAGGCGGTTCACCATGAGCTCTTAACAACACCCTTGCATTTTTCAATCCAGCAAACTCTTCGTGATTAATTGTTTTAAGTCCCAATTTTTCCAGTCGTTCCACTTCCAGATTATTGTGGACAATGTCTCCAAGACAATATAAAACACCACCTTTAGCCAACTCTTCTTCTGCTTTTTTTATGGCATTAACCACTCCGAAGCAAAAACCGGATTTGGCATCTATTTCTATATTACTCATTTTTGATTATTAATTATTTGATTAAACTTATCTATCAACCATTGCATTTGTTCATCAATGGTCATATATGAGTTATCGAGAAGTATAGCATCATCTGCCATTTTCAGAGGGCTTTCCTCCCTTGTCTGATCCAGATGATCCCTCATTCTAAGGTTTTCCAATACCTCTTCGTATGTAGTCTTATTATCTCCTTTTGCTTTGAGTTCATCAAAACGTCTCTGCGCCCTGATTTCCGGCTCCGCTGTTACAAATATTTTCAGTTCAGCATCAGGAAAAACAACAGTACCTATATCACGCCCGTCCATTACTATTTCTTTTTCTTTTCCCATTGTCTGTTGCGAAGCAACCATCGCCTGTCGTACAAATGGCAATGCACTGACTATACTCACTTTTGAAGACACTTCCATTGTTCGTATCTCAGCTTCAACATTTTCACCATTCAGATAGGTCTCCGGCAGGTTTGTATCTTTATTCAGCCTAAATTTGATCTCTATATTTTTTATTTCAGATAGCAACTTATTTTCATCCAATTCGTCTCCTCGGAAAAGATTGTGTTGAATGCAATAGAGTGTTACAGCCCTATACATGGCACCGCTGTCTATATAAATATAACCAATTTCTTTAGCCAGACTTTTTGCCATTGTACTTTTCCCATTAGATGAAAATCCGTCTACTGCAACAACTATTTTTTTCATTCTTTAAGTTTAAACGTTTTATGTGAAACAATATATTTCTAATAAATAAGAAATTCTCTAAAATCAAACAAAGATAATTTAAACGGAACATATACACCCCTATGATTATGAATTATTTATAATAGATTCAATCTATACAAGATATAATGAATAGATATAATGAAGAATAATATATCAAATAGCATTAAAATATAATAATTTATGCAGATACATAGGCATAAATACATTCTTTCAAAAAAAATGTTTAATTTTGCAGCCTGAAACATTTTATTATCGAAAATGATAAATCGCGTTCTTATTCGTATCAGGGTTGTACAAATTCTTTTTTCATGCTGTCAGGATGATTCTATTAGTATGAAAAAGGCAGAGGATGAGTTGCTATTCAGTTTACAGAAATCATATGATCTGTATTTCTATCTGTTAGCCCTAATGATCGAACTGACTGAGGCATACGAACAAAAAGTAAATGTCCGCAAGTCAAAGCTATTACCTTCCGAAGCGGATATAAAGCCAAATATAAAATTGTTAAATAACAAATTCATAATACAACTTTCTCAAAACAGAGAATTGGAAAGGTATTTGCGAGATCATCCTTTTTCATGGGCAGAACATGAAGCTTTTATAAAAAAAACATTAGACAATATATTAAATTCAGATATATATAAAGAGTATACAGCAACAGAAACAGGACTGTATGAAGATGACCGTGAATTTTGGAGAAAAGTATTTAAGCAAATAATCTGCACAAATGAAGAACTATATATTATCCTCGAAGACGAAAGTCTTTACTGGAATGATGATATCGAAATCGTAGAATCATTTGTCCTTAAAACTATTAAACGATTCGACGAGAGTAAAGGAACTGCACAGGAATTATTGCCGATGTTCAAAGATGAAACTGATCGTGAGTTTGCTGTTAAATTGCTTAAAGAATCGTTATGGAACGGAAACGCCTACAGAGAACTTATTGATAAATACACCAAAAATTGGGAATCAGAACGTATTGCCATGATGGATATGGTAATCATGCAAATTGCTATTGCTGAAATAATATCATTCCCGTCTATTCCAATTAATGTAACATTGAATGAATACATAGATATAGCCAAGTCATATAGCACTGCCAAAAGTGCATCATTTATAAATGGTATTCTGGATGCTATTGTCAAAGAGTTGAAAGAAGATAAAAAAATATCTAAGAAATAGCATTAATCAGATTTATCAATTCATATTAATTCAAAATATTCAGCTATATTTGTATTCATTACAACAATAAGGAGATAAACAGCTGGAATATTATTAAACTTAAAATACTAAAAGATTGTTATGACTTTATTAAATGTATTATTACAAGCAGCAGAAGGGGCGCCGGCGGGAGGTTTTCTAGGTAGTAGCGGTGGTATGATCATCATGATGGTATTATTATTTGCCATTATGTATTTCTTTATGATCAGGCCGCAACAAAAGAAACAAAAACAACTTCAGGAAGCCCGTAATGCCATAAAAGTGGGGGATAAAGTAGTTACTGCAGGAGGAATACATGGAAGAGTAAAAGAAATAGGAGAAACTTACTTCATTCTTGAAATTGCAGAAAACATAAGGATAAAAGTTGAAAAAACGTCTGTTTACGTCTCAGCAGAAGATACTCAGACAAATAAGTAGTTTTACAGATGTATTAATGAGAATTGAGTATGGCTGAAATGAGCGATACTAAAGATATGCTTAAAGAAGAAGTCAGATCGTTTTTCAAAAATTTATCATGGAAAAAAGTTCTGACTTTTTTATTTTTTGTTTTATTAGCTTCAATTTTTTGGATGATGCAGATATGGCGCCAAAAATTTGATGCCACATATGTCATTCCAATCAAATACGTAAATGTCCCTGAAAATATTGCTTTCGAAAGTGATTTACCCGAAAATATTGAAGTACGTATAAGAGACGATGGATCAACTCTTATTAACTATTACCTTACAAAAAGAAAAGATTCTCTGGAAATAAATATTAAGGATGCATTAAAAGAAGATAAGGAAAAAATGATCCAAGGTGCGAATTTGAAAAAATTGATTCAGGATAAATTTTCCTCTTCTACAGAATTATTAGGCTATAACCCATCCTACATTAATTACAAGTATTCGGCGCTACATGAAAAGAAGTTGCCTGTTATTTATGATGGGTATGTGCGGCTTGCTTCCGGCTATCTTCTGGATGGTGAACTGACAATAAGCCCCGATTCAGTTATGGCATACGGAACCAAGGCAGCATTAGATACGCTCCGGTACGCGCACACTGTTGATGACAGTTTAAACAATATCACTTCAGCCAGAAAAGTAAGAATCGCAATGCAACCTAAAAAAGGGATCAAATACTTTCCTGGTTCAATCGAGTTAAATATCCCTGTGGATGAGTTTACACAGAAAGACGTAGAAGTTCCGGTCACGTGCATCAATTTACCCGAAAATCTTAATATAAAGTTATTCCCGTCATCGGTTAAAATACCATTCTTTGTTGGACTTAGAAGATATGATGATATTGATGCTACTGACTTCAAGGTGATTGTTAATTATAACGATATCATTACATCAAAAGAAACTTATCTGCCTGTAATCATTGCAGAGATACCCGATTATGTGCAGCCAAAACTACCGATCCCAACAGAAGTAGAATTTGTTTTAGAACAAAAATAAACTTATAATTGTATGATTAGGCTTGGAGTAACAGGTGGCATAGGAAGCGGAAAATCAACTGTTTCTCAAATTCTTTCATTATACGGAGTTCCCGTTTATATTGCTGATAAAGAAAGTAAAAAACTCACAGAGTCCTCCCCCATCATCCGCGAAAAACTAATCAGATTATTTGGAAAGGAACTATATAAAAATGGAACTCTCAATAAACCTCTGCTTGCATCTTATATTTTTAATGACAAAAATAAACTTAACGAAGTAAATGCAATCATTCATCCTGAAGTAAAAGAAGACTGGGACGAATGGCTACAAAAAAACAATAGAAATAAAATAGTAGCACAAGAGGCAGCCATTCTATACGAATCTGGCTTCAATAGATTTATGGATAAAATCATACTTGTATATACACCAATAGAATTCCGAATTCAAAGAGTAATAAAAAGAGATAATATCTCTGAAGAAAAAGTCTTAGAAAGGATAGGTAATCAACTATCTGATGAAGAAAAAATAAACCTTGCTGACTTTATAATTATTAACGATGAAAAACATTCATTGATTAAACAAACATTAGATATAATTAATAGTTTAAAAACATCGGATAAATAATATGGAAAATTCATATAAGAAAATATTCTCAGCCAATAAAGAATGGGTAAAGAAAATGAATACTCAAGATCCTGATTTTTTCTCTCATCTGGCAAAGGAGCAGAACCCTGAATATCTGTATATAGGCTGTTCTGATAGCCGAGTACATGCAAATGAAATAATGGGGTTACAACCCGGTGAAGTATTTGTACACCGCAATATTGCTAATATGGTAGTCAATAGCGACCTCAATTCGTTATCAGTGATAAACTATGCAGTAGAACACCTAAATGTAAAGTTTATCATTGTTTGTGGACATTATAATTGTGGAGGTATAAAGGCCGCAATGCAACCAAAAGATCTGGGTATATTAAACCCATGGCTAAGAAATATACGTGATGTGTACCGCCTGCATGAGAAAGAACTGGATGCACTTCCTGAACATGAACGTTCGAACCGGCTGGTAGAACTTAATGTATATGAACAATGCCTGAACGTAATAAAAACAGCTGAAGTACAAAAGTCATATCTGGAAAAAGGTTTTCCGAAAGTAGCCGGATGGGTATATGACCTGAATGCGGGAATATTGAAAGACCTGGATATTGATTTTGAAAAAGAACTTAATAGAGTACGTAAGATATACGATCTTACCAAGAAAGGATAGACATGAGCAGTAAATTATTAGTATCAATCATCCTATTGATAGTTGTTTCACTTGGGGGATGTAAACCAAATACAAGAGAAAGAGCCGAAGTTCTAACAGTAACAATAGAGCCTCAAAAATACTTTTTGGAGAAAATAGTAGGAAATCATTATAAAGTTAAAGCTATTATCCCAGCCGGATCTAATCCGGAAAGTGCAGACTTTACCCCATCCCAAATGAGAGACCTAAGCAATAGCATCATCTATTTTAAAATTGGTTATCTAGGCATAGAAAACGTATTGACAGACAAAATGGCTACAGAAAAGCCTGATCTAAAAATTATAGACTGTTCAGACGGAATAATGCCTGTAGGAGATGCGCATGTTCATTGCAACGACGAAACTCATGATCATAAAGATGAGCATCAGCATGGCCACATAGGGGGCGACCCGCATACATGGAGCTCTGTGAAATCTGCAAAAACAATAGTAGAAAATATGTACAAAGCTTTACTGGAAACTGATAATAAGAATGAGGCTGATTATACAAAGAACTATAATGAACTGATAAGAGAAATAAATGAAACAGACAGTATAATAAGATCATATTTAGATCAATCAGACAGCAAAGCTTTTATCATATATCATCCTGCGCTTAGCTACTTTGCAGACGAATATGGATTAATGCAATACTCAATAGAGTATGAAGGTAAAAACCCATCACCTTCTCAATTGAAAGAATTAATAGATAAGGCCAAAGCGGAAAAAATTAAAGTTGTCTTCATACAAGAAGAATTCGACACTAAAAATGCTGAAACTGTTGCAAAAGAAATTGGAGGAAAAACAATCCCTATTAATTTATTATCATATTATTGGAATGAAGAACTAATAAAAATAGCGAAAGCCATCACATTGGGAGAAATATGAATAAACTGGTTGAAATAAGAAATCTCAACGTAGGTTATGAAGATCGTCCATATGTATTAAGAGAGGTTAATCTGGACATATTCACGAATGACTTTCTGGGAATAATAGGGCCGAATGGCGGAGGAAAAACAACTTTGCTGAAAACACTCCTTGGTCTGATAAGGCCTGTTTCAGGGAATATTTCCTTTTTTGATAAAAACAAAAAGATAAATAGAATAAACATTGGCTATCTACCTCAAATAAACCAGATTGATAAAAAATTTCCTATATCTGTATTTGATGTTATTATATCAGGTTTAAGTATTAAAAGCAGATTATTTAACAGATATAGCAAAGAACAAAAAGACAGAGCATACGAAATTGTCCAAAAGATGGGGTTGGAGAAATTGACAGAAAAACCTATAGGAGCACTATCGGGAGGACAACTTCAACGCACCTTACTCGGACGTGCTATTATCGATAGTCCATCCCTACTAATATTAGATGAGCCTAACTCATATGTAGATAAACGTTTCGAAACCGACTTTTACAAGATATTAGAAGATTTGAATAAGGAAACTGCGATAGTTCTTGTCTCTCACGATGTGGGCACAGTTATTTCATTAGTGAAAAATATTGCATGCATAAATGAAGGACTGCATTACCACTCAGGTTCTAATATATCCTCCGACTGGCTTGAAAAGACATATTCGACATGTCCGATAGAAATTGTAGGGCATGGAGACTTTCCACACAGAGTATTAGAAAAGCATGAAGGATGCGACTGCTGCAAAGAGAACAACAATTAATTATTTAAAATCCTTCAAAGACCAAGATTCTTTCCATTCTATTACTGGCTTATCTTCATCAATGTAGATAAGTAACTATATATAACATTTACAGGTGTTCATCGATCTTCCAAATAGATAAATTGATTTTCTTTCTCTTAAACAGGTAATACTTAATTACTTTGAGAATGGAATGTCAATTCTACTCCATCTCCTGTACACGTATTCCCAACTCTTTCCGTCTATATGAGATCCAGATATTTAGACATAAGGTATTTTATTAAAATAAAACAATTGATAATATATCTCCAAAATCTATAAAACAGTAAAACCTCTTAATATATTAAGAGGTTTTACTGTTTTATATTATGATAAAGAATTATACCTATCAATTAAGAATATATACAAAAATACTTTTGTCTTTTTCTTTAATATAAACGTTTAAATTTCTCTGCAGGATTATTTGCTGCATAAATTATATTCGACTCAAAATCTATAATATAATTCATTATTTTTTCGTTATGATCTTTAAATGGAATAATCGTTACTCTATTTCCATTCACTTGATATTTATATGTAACCGTAGTAGTTGGCCTGCCTGTACCGATGTATGTAATTTGACATTCGTTGTCATTTGTAAAATGATAAATCATTGCATCTGTAAAGTCATACCGTGTAGTAAACGATCCCCATAAAGTTTCCTCTATAGTTGTGATTGTCGGATTATTAGGATTTGCTGTTTGTCCTTCCTGATTCGTGGTGGATTGAGTTTGTGTCCTTTGTCCGCAGCTTAACATAAAGAGTGTTAAAATAGATAAGAATAAAATTCTCTTCATAATCAAATAGATTTAAACATTAGTAAAGTAATTGCAAAGTAAAGAAAAATTTTGACAAAAAGATTAGTTAAATGATAAGAAAACTATCAATAACCATAATTTTAAAGCATTAAGAATCTCTATTAACAGTGTAAATTTATTGTATATCAAAGAAACCTTAAAAATAATAAGCTACTTTTCATAGTAGCCTATCTTTCAATGGGGTGGAAGACGGGGCTCGAACCCGCGACCTTCGGAACCACAATCCGACGCTCTAACCAACTGAGCTACAACCACCATATTTCAATTGCGGTGCAAATATATGCAATTTTATTATAAAAACAAGGAGTTCGCATTAAAAATTATTCCACTTTCATACAGTAAAACTACAAGTATTTGACTCTTATTTCATTACAATATTAAATAAATAGTTCGCTTTTATATCAGATCATTCAAGATATACACGAGAGTAATTATTCGATAGATTTAAATGGTAATTGAATATCCTTCCGATATCCGGTTCCGGTAAAACTGGCAATCAACTCTCCTTCTTTATTAGTGATATGAACCTCACAATTTGGTATACGCTTATGGCAGAAGACCTCTTTTGCTTCTGCGTATAAAGTACCTTCACTCTCAGATTTAAAAAAGTTGATATTAGAAGTAATCGAAAATGTCAATTGTCCATGACTATTAGTTGCTGCAGCAAAGGCAAAATCGGCCAAGGTAAATATTGCTCCACCCTGGCATACACCACCTGCATTAAAATGCATAGGAGTGATCTCCATACTAGCTCTTGCATAACCTTTTCTTACTTCTAAAAGCTTAACCCCTGCATTCAAGGCGAATTTATCTTTATCGAAAAAATCGTTTATTGTCATTTAATTATTTTTTTTGATTTACCAAACAACAAAAATAAGACAAAAAGCCGCATGTAAAGAATGTTTTTTACTTTTTACAGAAAACCTTGAAAAGATTGTACCTTATTATAATATTTCAAGGAAGAGAAGCTTTTAATCATATTTGTACTAAATAAGATTAAGGCCCATAAGTTATTGCAATTACATTAAGATACTCGCTTCTGAAAAAAGATTTACTTTTCGAGTATCTGTTACTCAAGATTAACCAGGATTGAAATCTATAAAAATCAGACTTTAACATCACACTTCAATCTATTTTGACATAATTTTTATTTACTTGATTATATTTTCGATATATTTGTTTAATGAAATTGTAAAGAGCGATCAATCATAAAGCTATAAACGAATATTTAACTTATAGTCATTTGATTATAGCTGATTAATTAAACACAAATCAATCGCCTTATACAAATTCGATAACTTCACAATATTTAGACTAAAAAAGACTTGCGATATTATTAAATGAATATATTGCAAGTCTTTTTTATATATAATATCTTCCTGATGTTCAAAATATTGTATTTTTGTATTCGACTCAGAATACTATTAACCACAAAAAGAGATATGAAACACAAAAGTTTAATTCTATTTACGGGTTTACCGTTTATCAGTTGTCCGGTATTTACCCAAAATCATGAAAACCAGGCGAATCAACCTAATATCATATTTATCCTAACCGACGATATGGGTATAGGAGATTTAAGTGTCTATGGAGGGACATTAATGCAGACTCCAAATATAGATCGAATGGCGTCGGAAGGAATACGTTTTACCCAATACTATAGTGCGTCCCCTATAAGTTCTCCTTCCCGGGCAGGTTTACTGACAGGAAACCATCCTGCAAAGTGGAATATTACAAGTTACCTGCAAACTAAAAAAGGGAATAAGGCAGCAGAAATGGCTGATTACCTGACTACAAAAGCACCAACCCTGCCCCACACATTAAAATCTGCAAAATATAAAACCGCACACTTTGGCAAATGGCATCTTGGTGGCGGACGTGACGTTACAGATGCACCTGGATTTGAGGAATATGGTTATGATGAATATTCCAGCACATATGAAAGTCCATATCCAGATCCACTGTTAACAGCAACTGACTGGATATGGTCAAAAAAAGATAGTGTTAAAAGATGGGATAGAACTGCATACTTTATTGATAAAACAATAGACTTCCTGAAAAAGCACAAAGGCACACCTTGTTTTGTAAATCTCTGGCCGGATGATATACATACTCCCTGGATAGGTAATAAAGAAGAAATGCAACTATTTCCAGCAGATGCAGAAAGTGAGAAAAACTTTAAAACAGTTCTTATAGAATATGACAAACAGATTGGGCGTTTGATAGATAGACTTAAAGAAGAAGGATTAGATAAGAATACCATTGTCATTTTTACAAGTGATAATGGCCCGGCTCCAAGTTTTAGACATAGCAGAACAAATCAGTTGAGAGGATGTAAAGCTTCCCTTTTTGAGGGTGGAATAAGAATGCCTTTTATTGTATGGAGCCCTGATAAAACAATCCCAAAAGGAAAAGTCAATAAAACATCTGTCATCAGTGCAATGGATATGTTTGTCAGTATTTGTTCAATAGCAAATGCCCCTTTACCTAATTCGATGTTCGATGGAGAAGATATGAGCAAGGCTATTTTAGGAAAAGAAGTAAAAAGGGAAAAAGGTATTTTCTGGGAATATAGACGTAACAACGATGGAGCTTTTCCCAAACCTGGGAATGAAAAAGATCGTAGTCCAAATTTATCTATGAGAGAAGGAGATTGGAAATTATTAATAAATTATGATAATTCCGATGTTATGCTTTTCAATCTAAAAAATGACATCTATGAAAAAAACAATATTGCAGAAAAATATCCCAAAATAACTAAGCGGCTAAAAGAAAAAGTAATCAAATGGAGAAGTTCTTTACCTAAACTAGAATAAAGTCATAACTATAAAACAAGGGATTATCTACAAAATAATCCCCTATTTTAATTACCAATATAAACATCCTTTTATTTTACTGCATTGATAGCAGCTACATAATCGGGTTCATCTGTTACCTCAGATACCAATTGTGTATATACAATTTTTCCTTCAGCATCTATTACCACTACAGATCTTGCTAATAGGCCTTTTAACGGGCTATCGAGCATAAGTATTCCATAATCTTTCGCAAATTCAGAGTTACGAAATACTGAAGCCGGGTAAACATTTTCAATACCTTCCGTTGTACAAAAACGCCCTGCAGCAAAAGGCAGGTCAGCTGAAATAGCTAATATAACAGTGTTGGATAAATCTGCAGCCTCTTTATTGAATCGACGTACAGAAGCTGCACATACACCTGTATCAAGACTAGGAAAAATATTTAATATTACTTTCTTCCCTTTCAGATCCTTTAATGACACTTCCGACAAATCCTGCTTAACCAGTATAAAGTCAGGTGCTGAAGTCCCTTTTGAAGGAAGATTACCACTTGTATTTACGCTTGAACCTTTAAAAGTAATTGTTGCCATAATTTTTATTTTTATTAGTTATAAATATTTAGTTTGTTCTAATCTGTTCCTTTATCTGTTATCACTTTCAATATAGAATTTAATTGGTCTCGAAAATTCTTTATCTCTTCATCATCCATCCCCAATCCTTCTTTTATAGCAAAGGGAATAACCTCTGCTTCCTTTTCCAAATCTTTACCCTCTTGTGTAATTATTATATCAACAATTCGTTCATCTATTGCAGAACGTTTACGCACCAATAACCCCCTTATTTCCATACGCTTCAACAAAGGTGTCAATGTACCGGTATCAAGAAAAAGCATCTCTCCCAACTGTTTTATATTTAACTGATTAAACTCCCACAGAACCATTAGTACTAAATACTGAGGATATGTTAATCCTAATTTATCCAAAAGAGGGCGATACAATGATGTAATTTGTCTTGATAAAGCATATAAAGGAAAACACAATTGATTCTTTAATCTCAAGTTATCCGACATAATATCAATTACAATTATATTTTGTAAAATTATATTTTGTAAAATTAAAATCAAAAAATAAATAGACAAAAGATGTTAATACCATACAAATTGTGATTAAGACACAAAAACAAAAACGTTCATCATTTCTTAAAAAACACATTATAACAAAGAATTGTTTAAGTAACTTTTTGTTAACTCAAAAATAATTACTTAATTTGCCTACGATTAGTCAAGATTAAAAGTTCTTGATTGAAGATGAACGACGAAAAGAGTTGAACACACTTTATAAATTATGCATATAGGGAAAATCTCATATATATAAAAGCTATAAATTCTCCATTGCATAGTAAATTATGTTTAATAACTAAAGCTAACAACAATTCTAATAGAGGGAATTATTCATTACAAAAATATAAAACAAGAAAGTGCACAAAACAATGTTGCGGAGTCCACGGTAGATTAATTAAAGGATCTAACATCAACCGTTAATAGCTCAATATATATTGTCTCCACATATCTCTACTTATTTGTGAAAACGGGTAGTGATGCCTATCAGCCAATTGCGGTTTAGTCGTGGAACTCCGTTCATTGTTTGTACGTTTCTTAAGCCAAATCTACCTTTCCCATTTCCCTTAAATGAGAGAATAATAAAATGTGAACAAACAAAGTTATTCTTTGTTCAATTCAATCTAAATCACATTAAATTGATAATAGAAATTACTTTAGTCAATTTCGAAATTTGCAATATTTTGAATAAGGGTTCGCTGTTTATTTAAATATCCTACTTGCTGAATATCATCACATTGGGTTATCAGTGTTGTATATCTTTTCAGAGACTCTATCCACCCTTCAGTTCTCCTGCATAATTCCGAATTATATGATATGACTATTTCAGAGGCTGGCGACCAAAATTGTACACATTTTACCGTATCATATTCAATATATGAATAATTTGATACTATATCGACTGATGAAAGATAAAAGCATATTGATGATTCCGTCTTATTAACACCCAGTTTATTAACATCTTCAGTTAATTCAACCACTTTTAGTAATTCATCTTGAAATAGCAATAGATCTTTATCATTTATCAAACCTCTTTTGTAAAAATAAAGAATCTCTCTTACCATGTATAGAAAAACATTTTCGTCTACGATAATATCCATCTGACAATTCCGAATATTCTCGCTCTCAAATATATACCTATCATAATCTGCTTTTACCTGGGATGGTAACTCAAAATCACTAAATTTTATTGATGATTCTCCTTTTTGTGTATGAAACAACCATTTATAATAATAGAACTTAGATATATTTTCAAAATATAACGTCACGCCATAAGGAAGTCTGTTCAATACACAGGTAATTTTCGATGTTCCAGCGTTTCTAACCTTACTTAAAGAATCTATATTCGAACCAAAAATTTCTAAATAAGCATCCAATGGATCATCTGCTTTATATAGTGGCATATGAAAAATTGCCTGATTAGGATCTTTTAAACCAATCAATTCATCTAAGGATATTTCAAGACGAATGGCAATAATACTAATTTCATCAAATGTAAACGGGACTTCACTCCGTAGCCTTCTATATACCGACTCTTTACTCAAGTCTAATGTTTCCATTAAGAAATGGGCAAGTTCCTTTGTTTGAGGTATATATTTATAGAATTCATTTACAATATCTCTATTCAGTTTATTTCTCATATTGTAGCACAATAAAGGAAAACTTTAATTTATAATGATTCAATAAAATTACTATTTTTTCAAATAGAAATAGAGAAATCATAAATCTAATTTTTAACAAGTATATTTCCTTTTTTTGCAAAAATAAGTTCAATGAGATATAGTTTGTCTTATCCAGACTCAAAGATATTCCTTATAATTTCAGAATTATGCGAATCAATTTCCTACCCTTATTTTTAACTAAAAGGTGACAAAGGTAACACTTTTGGCTATTAGCTGATAGCCGTTAGCTCTTAGCTTTTTTAATATCATTTTAACTAAAAGGTAACAGATTTCTGCCATTAGCTGATAGCTTTTTTCTGTCTCTGTCATCCTGAGGTTACGAAGGATCTCACCGTCTATAGGAAAGGAGATGCTTCCTTCGTCAGCATGACAACATTTTAACTAAAAGGTGACAACCAACGGTCACAGGAGCGTAGCGTATGTAAAGGTGACACATTTCTATATATTTTTGACTCCGTCGATTTTACATACGCTTTGCTCCTGTGATTAATAATTCAAAGAACACTTTTTTGCTTTGGCTCCGCCGATTTACGCTTCGCTCCAATTCAACTTTCCATTTTCAACTTATATCACAACTATAGATAAATCCAAAATAAAAAGATGAATCTCCTCAACAGAAATCTCTTGCTCTCAACTATTGATTCGCATTAATTAATAATTTACTTATAAAGATGGAAATTTCCACGGCTTGCGATATTCCGGATAGATTAATTTATTTGCATCTTTGTTATCAAAGCGTTTTTTAGCATTATCATATTTTAGAGGAGAACTTACTCGGGCAGAAATATTTCCAAGGTGGGCATACTTAGCACATAAGCTTCCATTCTCAATTGTACAAGCCGTATTAAAATCTCTGTTTTTCATACAATTGATGAAATTCGAGACATGGTCCTTATGATCTTGATGATCAGGAGATGCTTTCATTACCTCAAGCCTATTCCCTTCCGGGATTACCTCCCACCCTTCTCTATTAGCTATCAATGTTCCGTTAGTACCTTTAAATGCAACTCCATAATTGCGATTATATGGGCCTGTTTCAGTTCCTGCCACATTATTCCATTTTATAATAAAATTATCAAATTCATATATAACAGATAGTGTATCGAAAGTTTCAGGAGCATTTTGAGGGTATGCAAATTTACCTCCGGAGGCAAGCACCCGATTAGGCATCCCCTTTACATTCATCCCCCATAGCGCCATATCTAACAAGTGTACGCCCCAATCAGTCAATAATCCTCCACCATAATCCCAGAACATACGCCAAGAACCATGAAACCTCTCCTGATTGAATGTCCGTTGAGGGGCCGGGCCAAGCCACATATCAAAATTAACGCCATCCGGTACCCGGCTATCCGCCACCGGCAGGGATAATGCTCCATAATTAAAATTCGCCCAGACTTCAACCATCGGTATATTTCCCAACTTTCCTGTATCTATATATTCTTTCATTTGATGCCAAAGCTTGCCGCTTCTTTGTTGCTGCCCTACTTGTACTACTTTATTATATTTTGTTGCAGCAGCAACCATAGCATCACATTCGGCAATAGAGTTAGCTATAGGTTTTTCCACATATACATCTTTCCCAGCCTGGCATGCGTCTACCATCTGTAGACAATGCCAATGATCAGGAGTGCCAATGATTACAGCATCAATATCTCTCATTTCCAACATTTTCCTATAATCACCAAATAATTGAGGCTTCACATTTCTGATTGAAGTCAATTCTTTCGCCCTATTTTCAAGTATTCCTTGATCGATATCACATAAGGCAATACAGTCCACATCTGGATTGATAAGGAAATCGGACAAATTACTCCACCCCATACCTCTACAACCGATAAGTCCTACTCTGATCTTATCATTCGCACTTATGCTTCTGGAAAACAGTTGATTCTCCGCCACTAGAGAGGGCATTATTATCCCGGTTGCAACAGTTGCTGCCGAACGTTTAAGGAAATCTCGTCTGGATGTCATATTCTAAATTTTAAGGTTATATTATATATTTCAAGCATAATTAATCAATCCAATATTATATCAAACTGATCATAAGACTCTGTCCTCCACGCTTTATCAGCAGTAAGAGGTGAAATAGCCAAAAGAGGAGAGAAAGTTTTTACTTTTATCGTCTTGCCATCCGGTAAAAATTCGAGAATCCGTAACCATCCATCGCCTCCGTTCCCATGCCATGACCCGTCTGCTGTTTGGGCATTAAACATCATTTGAGCAACCGTTTTACCTGCACTGTTTTTATCAGTACTGAAACTCACATTCTTTTCGTATGGTTCAATCGAGCATATATGTCCACAGACAACCATTCTTATATTCCCGGATGGATATACCAGTTTATCCCAAATCGCCTGTCCATAATTGGCCGGAGATACTTTATAGCCTTCTTTTTCTATTCGTTTTGCGTTCTTATTGATATAAGAATGGGTCAATAATATTACCGTATAATCTTTATACTTATCGCTTTGTACTAACTTTAAAACCCAATCTAAAGCCTCATCTCTGGGAGCAAATTCTATTGATACAACCAAAAGCTTACCCCAGGTTTCTGTCTCAAACTCATATGCAGCATTTTCTAAAGTAGGAACTCCATTAGAATCATTCGCTACTGCAACCAAGGATTTCCGCCATGCAGAATTTCTTTCCGGATAAAAATACCGGGGGAAATTTGTCATCCTATTTTCCGCTTTTTCATAGCCATAATCATGATTTCCCGTACAAACTACATAAGATATTTTATTGTCAAGCCGTTGAAATGATCTCGATGCAGCCTGCCATTGTTCTTCACTGGTTTGGTTTCCATTCCTTCCATCAGGAATCCGAATCTCATTTTGTTCCACCAAGTCTCCTGTACAAAGTACAGTTTTCACTTTTAATCTATCAATATTATTTGCCGCCCATGCTGTCATTAGTTCAAACAATGGTTGATTTACATCAAACTTATTATAACTCTGTGGATCAGGAAAAACTACCATAGAAAATGAGTTCTGATCAGTTAACTCTGCCATCGCAGGCTGTTTCTGAGCGAACAACACACTGGCAGAAAAGAATAAAACCAATAAAAAAATGTTTTTCATAATAATCTGGTAAATAGTATATATTTTTATATATGTTCAAATTCTATTTTTGAGGACGAGGTAATGAATAGTTGATCTTTTCTGTAGCAAATACCCTTACAAAATCCACATACATATCCGAACCATTTCCATAACGCTCCAAGTCAATAGGCCAGCCGCTTATCCCTCCAATCGCATAGTTTATTAAGAAACAATGCGGTTTATTTCTTGATACATCATTTGTCGGATGACGAAATACTTCCATATCATCAAAATAATAAATCGTCTCTTCCATTCCTATATATAATCCATATGTGTGAAATGTAGTAGACCAATAAGATTTTCCTCCTATTTCCATTATAGGAATCACTTTAGAATATTCTTTTTTCTTACTTCCGTCAGGATTATTTTGCGACCAAAAATGGCTTGTCACAGAATATCCCGGATGATTGGGATTCCCTTGTCCGACACCGCCATAAGCCTCCACGATATCTAATTCATCACCTGGCGAACCCTGATCCAAATCGGTAATTGTCCAAAAAGCCGGCCATGTACCCGGAGCTGATTGGGCTGTAAGACGGCACTCTAAGTAACATGGTGCCTTTACCCAAAAGCCCTCTCCATCCATATTTACCGATGCTATTAAGCCCGTATTACCTTTTGTCCCTTCTGGTTTACGAGCAGAAATTTTTAAATAGGTATCTATCTGACTAAACGGGCTATATTCTCCATCCGAATTAGAAAAAAGCCACCCGCTAAAATCGCCAAACCGTGGTTTATGCGCATTATAACGAGCATTTCGTCCATCATTAGATATAGATAATTCCTCGTCAAAATCATCAGAAAAAATCAAATTAAGCCCTTTTGCCCCATTCGGAATAGTGTCAGGAATACCCTGATTCCATTCAACTCCATTTTTATTATATAATTGTAATTCAAAATAATCCTTCTGTCCCAACTCGTTTTGCGCATAGATACGTATATTCATCGGTCCGGCAGGAAACTTATCTGTATCGATAACAAACGAGCCAAGTCCATCTTTTTTTAGTTTAATTCCTTTAGGGGTCAAGTTCACATCGTATCCCCATCTATTAAAATCTTTTTTGAGAGGACTGTTCCAACAATAAGCTTTAGCGTAAGTCATACCCGAAGCTTTAAATTCTACTTTTACTTTACCGGTTATTTCAGAACAACAATTCGGTGTTATAATATTAATAGCTTGTATATATTCAGCGTTCTCGCCATCTTTCTGTCCATGATTAAAGTCTGCATATACAGGGGATGAATTTATCTGGGCAATCATTTCAGTGAATGAAATCAGGAATATTATACAAATTACGTATATCCGGAAAAAGCTATTCTTTATCATAGGGCATTAAGATAATAAGGTTCAATTTCTCATAATAAACAAAATTTATATATAGATTTTTTTTGAGTTCTAATATTATGAAAAACTTTTCAAGTTATACAAAACAACATTATAAAAATACATAATAAAGATATTATAAAACATCTTTTTCATTGTGTAATTTTAACACAATAATATTTGATTTAATAAAAAAACAATATATCTTTGTTTTAGAATGATTTAAATATAATAATAATTGATAGGCAAATTATTATCTACTAATAAGAGACAAACAAATTTAAAAAAACTTCTTAATTATTTGAGTTTATTCTTGACAGATATTCATTAAAATAAAAGAATTAGCACTATTAGAAAGAATCTTTTCGTCGGGCACTTTAAATTATCTTAACACAAACTATTATTACACGATCATTTGGTGTAACAACGAAGGCTTACAATAATTCCTATTGTAGGCCTTCACTTTTAAGTGTAAATTTAGTTCTTATAAAAGAAGGTAAAAAATACGTATCATGAGATAATTTTGTATATATTTACCCAAAAGTTAACTAAATTAAATAACCATATATGAAAAGACTTTCAAACAAACTAATAGTACTTTTTGCTATTCTCGCGGTATCAATATCAACAAAAGCCCAAATAGCAGAAGACCCTATTACCGACTCTATTACTAATAACTTTTTACGACAAGCAATTTCTTTCCCTCAGGAGAAAATATATGTCCAAATAGATAAACCTTTCTATATCACAGGTGAAGATATTTGGTTCCGGGCTCATCTTGCAGATGCTCTATCAAATGTACCCGATACTACTAGTCGTTATATATATGCCGAATTAATAAACCCTATCGATTCCATTATAAAAAGAGTAAAGATAAGACCTACAAAGGGGGCATATTGCGGACATATAACTTTAGAAGAAGATATGCCTGAAGGACAATATCTATTACGTTTCTATACCCGCTTTATGGAAGGGCTGGGAGATGGCTATTATTTTAAAAGAACAGTTTACATCGGAGATCCTTTAACGGCGTTATATAGAACCAATGCCAAGTTCGAATACGAAGATACTCAAAAAGTTAAAATCGAATTACAAATTGTTGACATCAAAAACAATACACCAATAAAACCGGACAAAATACAAATTACAGATGATAAAGGTAATCTGAAAACAGTAAAAACAGACGAAGACGATATTATCCGATTGACACAAAAAGTAGCCGAAAGCCAAAATAAGAATTCTTTATATATAGAATATGACTATGATGGTAAATTCCACAAACAGTTTATAACAATTCCAAATCGTTCAGATTACGAAGTTTCTTTTCTGCCCGAAGGTGGTCATCTCGTAGCTGGAGTCATCAATAAAATTGCTTATAAATCTCTTAATTCTAATGGATTTGGAGAAGATATAAAAGGTACAATCGTAAATCAGAATGGGGACTCCTTAAGATCTTTCCAGTCACAGCACTTAGGTATGGGCAGTATCATCTTGCAGCCGCCGGTAGGAGAAGTATTCAGTATCATTTGCGAAAACAACGCCGGCCTCATAAAAAAATACGACCTACCTATAGCAACAACCGAACATATCTCATTACAGGCTGTTTGGCAAAGAAACCGCCTAACATTATCAGTACTCACTCCATCTGAAAATCCTCTGGGAGACAGAGAATTGTATCTAGCCATCCAATCCAGAGGTACAGTATTAAACGCTATAAAATGGAATAATAGTCAACAATTTGTCACTATACCAAAAGATGAATTACCTACAGGCATAATTCAACTTCTATTGATTGACAGTGATATGAATCCTATCAGTGAAAGACTTGTTTTTAATATTAATGAGGCAAACATTGCGAATATTTCATTCTCCACAGATAAAGAAAACTATGGCAGAAGAGAATTAGTAGAGGGTAACATCAAACTCTCTGATATCGACGAAAATCCTCTAACTGCAAATTTGTCTATATCTGTTACAGATGATAAAGATATACAACCTGATACCTGTGTAAATATCCTTTCCACACTTCTCTTAACATCCGAATTGAAAGGCCATGTAGAAAATCCGGCATATTACTTCAAAAACAAAACGAATGAAACCAATACATATCTTGACCTTATAATGCTTACTCATGGATGGAGTAGGTATAATGTCACAAATATATTAAAAGGGAATTTTGACAGGCCAAAAAGTTATCTGGAATTAGGGCCTGAAATTTCGGGTATTGTAAAAGGAGGGCTTTTAATGACTAAACCTGCAGCCAATTACCCTGTTACCCTCATATCTATGGAAACCGGATTATTCGATCAAACTCAAACGGACGAAAATGGACGCTTTCATTTCCAAGGATTCGAAACCCCTGACAGTACACGATTTATTATACAAGGTACTACAAAAAAAGGCAGTAGCAGAGTTGAATTGCTTATCGATCAGGAAACTTTTCCAACTGGCAAGTTCTCCCTGCCATTAACGCCTCAGGAGAATCGAAATAACTTTGCTAATTATTTTGAAAAAGCAGATAAGAATTTTACTTTAGCCAATGGTATGCGTATGATTTATCTCAAAGATGTGGAGATAACTGCCCGGGCACCACGAAGTGTTGGTAAATCAGCTTATTCCTCTTCATTCAATCAGAGAAAAACGATTGAGGATATCGATAGATTGCGTCCTCATAGTATCTTCGATATTTTAAGAGAATTTGGTGGAGTAATGATTATGGGGAATACCATTTCTATTCGTGGAGGAGGAAGCCCTCTGGTTTTAGTAGATGATATAGAGTATGATGTTGATTTTCTTGAGAATTTAGTTGTAGAGGACGTTGATGAGGTTGAAGTGGTTAAGGATGGCGGAGCTGCTTTCTGGGGTGGCAGAGGAGCAAATGGAGTCATAATGATCACCACCAAACGAGGTGTGATAAATACAAAATCGGGCCCGGTATTCAATATCAAAACATATACCCCGCTAGGTTATCAGACAACTAAAGAATTCTATTCTCCACAATACACTACCCGAGCCGCAAGAGAAAGCAATACGCCGGATATGAGAACTACTATTTACTGGAATCCGAGTATCAAAACATCTGAGGATGGCGACGCCGATGTCAACTTCTATACATCTGATGCATCCAGCACATACAGTGTAATCATTGAAGGAATTACATCTGATGGCCGACTAATACATGCTATAGAAAAAATATCGAGAGAAGACTAAAGGAAGAATTACAATGCCTGATACTATAAATATCAGGCATTGTAATATACTAAGTCAGCATAGCTCTTTTATCATAGAAGAATCTCTACCCTACTTACCAGATCATCAATTTGAGCTATCGACTCCAAGCCAATAGTCATAGAATGTATATTAGCTGTATTAATAGCATATTCTAATGATTGCTGACGTTCTGCATCCGATGTATTTTTCCCTTCACCGAATATCTTCATTCCGATTACCCCTTTACCATTATCCTTGGCTCTCTTCAATAGTGCATTTATATCTTCTGGCTTCCCATCCATATGTGTACCAAATGGATTAATCCGTGCAAGTATAATATCCACCCACGGATTGTCAACAGCATTAGAAAGCGCATCCCAATTGTGGCACGACACCCCCACTGCCTTTATAATTCCATCCTGCTTCGCTTTTAAAAAAGCATCAATGTAGTATTTGCGCGATTCTTTCCAGTTACCTTCCATCATGCAATGCATCAATAATATATCGATATAATCAGTCCCCAGATCCTTTCTGAATCGATCCAAAGTAGTTTCTACAGGCTCTATTTTGTCCGATCCGTCAGGATGCGTCCATATCTTGGAACAAAGAGTGATCTTCTCTCTAGGCAGAGTTTTTAAAGCTTCCCCTACAAATGCATGCGAACCATATGATTCTGCCATATCAAAAAACCTCAAACCTCTTTCATATCCATGATGAGCCAGCTTAACAAAGTTCTCCAGCCCTAACCTGGTCTGGTTAGATGCATGATTGTACCCGATTGTACCCGTACCCATGCCTATGCGAGAAATGGATAAACCTGTTTTACCTAGTTTTGTTTTACTTATTGCCGTCTGTCCCGATTTACATCCCGGAATAGCAAGGGAACTAATAGATAGACCTGCAATCCCTGCAACACCTGTCTTTATAAACTGTCTTCTGTTAATATTACTCATGGCGCATTTTTTAAGAGTGGGCAAATAATTATGCTAAATTCTATTTCCTTGACTGTAAATATAATAAAAAATAGTAAATTCAACCCTCAAATATACAATTGATTATGAAGAATAACATTATCTTGGTCTCCATTATCCTATCCATCTTATCTTTGCCTGCATTTTCCCAGAAAGGTAAAAGCATCATTGCACCTAATACCGAAGTAGAAAAATTGGCTGATAAATTCAGTTTCACCGAAGGCCCAGCCGTAGATAAAAAGGGAAATATTTATTTCACCGATCAGCCCAATGATAAGATATACAAATGGTCAACCAAAGGAGAACTCTCTGTATTCAATGATAATACAGGACGTGCCAATGGACTCTACTTCGACAGAAAAGGAAATCTGCTGGCTTGTTCTGATATGGACAACGAGATATGGAGTTTTAGCAAAGATGGTTCTCACTCTACACTCATTACCGACTTTGAAGGCAAAAAGCTGAATGGCCCTAACGACCTGTGGATACACCCCAATGGAAATATTTACTTTACCGATCCTCTGTACAAAAGGGACTACTGGACACGTAATCCTGAGATACAACAAGATGGAGAGTACGTCTATCTTCTGTCAGCCGACTATAAGAGCTTAATTAAAGTCACCGATGACCTCGTCAAGCCAAATGGCATAATAGGCTCTCCGGATGGTAAATTACTATATGTGGCCGACATCGGAGCTAATAAGACTTATGTATATGATATAAAGACAGATGGTTCACTTACCAATAAAAGGCTGTTCACATCGCTTGGCTCGGATGGAATGACGATTGATCAACAAGGAAACATCTACCTTACAGGACGAGGGGTTACAGTTTTCAATCCTCTGGGAGAACAAATAGAACACATCGCTGTAGATGCCGGATGGACGGCAAATGTCTGCTTTGGAGGTAAAGATATGAAAACACTCTTTATCACCGCATCGCAGTATCTATATGCTTTACGTATGAATGTAAAGGGAGTAAAATAAGATCAGGAGACGATGATCTCCACATCATATCCGATAAACAAGCCACTCTCTATTACTCCTGTAATTTCTTTAATCTGTCGCTCCATAGTATTGTCAATACTATCAAACCATGCATCCAGAATGTAATTCCCATTTTCTGTCACTATGGGGCCATCTTTTCCTTTTGCCAACCGGAGTTCGATTCTTGATGCGCCTAATTTTCTCACTTCACTCTCTACATACAACAATGCTGTGGGAAAGACTTCTATTGGTACAGGAAATTTAGAGCCTAACCGGGTTACAAACTTAGACTCATCAATTATGATATAAGTCTTGGATGAGTTTCGGATAAGCAGCTTTTCCTTAAACATAGCCCCTCCCCTACCTTTTATCAGGTTATTATTTTCATCCACCTCATCTGCTCCGTCAAATGTCCAGTCAGGCTTTTTATCCAGCAAAGTGATTTGCTGAATCCCCAGCTGATTACAAGCCATCGATATCTCTTGTGAAGCGGGAATAATCTCTATTTCAAGATCTTCATTTTTTATTCTTTCGGCAATAGCTAATAAAGCAATATATACAGTAGAGCCCGAACCGGCTCCCAGCACATCTCCATCTTTTATTTTTGCTGCTATTTCCTTAGCAACACGTTCCTTCCCTTCTCTATTGACTATTGTATCTGACCAGCTCAACTTGTCAATAATATTTCCCTTACTCCATTTCATTTTATCTTATCCTCCATTGTCCTATATCTATATTTTAACTAAAAGGTGACAAAGGTTACACTTTTCATCCTGTTTTGTTATTACTTTTTTATTCATATAAAAATCAATCTTTGACCCATTTTGTTATTGTCAAAGAATTCAGAATCAAAGCTTCTGCCATCGGGCTGATGTTCATATCTACAAATCTCACATCATACTTTAATTTTCCGTTTGCCTCTTTCTGTATAGCACCAAAATTTATTAGCCGTTCTAGTTTACGGGCTGTTTTATAGTCTCCGGACAAAACAGCTCCACTTAAGGCAAATTCATTTGCCGGAATGCTATAACCTAGCAAGATAGGGCCTGAATCAATATCTCCCATGTTGGTGTTACAGTTTTCGTACCGTTCCTTGAAAAGCCTGAAAACTAATAACTCATTGCTGAAGTGTTTTTTGTAATTATTATATAATTCAACTGAAAATACAGGATCAAACTGATATATAAACATAATACTCCACCCTAGCATCGAACCTCTTGGCTCTTCTATAGGTTTGCCGGTTGATGGATTGATGGTAGAATATAATACTTCCGATTCATTGTGCAGATAATGCCTCCTTACATATTTCACCCATTCTTTACAGAGTGAATCATACCCGCTTCCTGTATTATATCCATGAAGTTTTAAGGATGCCAACGCGACAGTGTTATCGGGTATCCATATCGCCGAGGGATAGATTCCAGATTAAGAAATGATGTTTTCTTGTATCGTAGAAACAACGATTCTGAAATCTTATCATTGAGAGTGCTAAATGTATTATCACCTGACAGCAATCTGTAACATCCAAGCATTAAATTGAGATGTCCCATGTATAGTACGGAATAATCAGGAAGGGTGTCAAGTCGAAAGAAGTCCTCGTCTATCCCATAAAAATGGAATATTTTAGAGTCTAATACTTTAACAATGCTTTCTTTTATAACAGGAATAATCCGTTCTATATAAGTAGAGTCTTTGATAGCTAAATTGGTGAAAGCGTATGTCGCAAAAGAGTATGAAAACATCATAAATTCATGACTTTCAAGTCCTAAAAGCATGATTTCAGAATCGGAATCTAATGGCTCATTAATTACCTGTTCAAGATAATTAAGTCGCTTATTTATTTCCTCTTTATCTGGATATTTGTATGTCTGGTATTGTATTATTATCAGCCAGATTATAAAAACCAGAAGCAAGAAAACTAATATTTTATATTTTAATTTCATCTATTGGCCAATCTATTAATTTGCTAAACAATACACTATAGATAAATTCAAAATAAAAACATGAATAGATAACTACCAGATTAAATCGTTTTCCGAAACAATATAATCCATTGGTATATCATACTGATCAACAGGAAGCTGATCCAGCAATTGAAACTCGAAACAGATGCCTGCTTTAGGCATTTTGAGGTTTTTCAGAAAACGGTCATAATAACCTTTTCCTCTACCCAAGCGGTTTTTCTTTCGGTCAAACGCAACTCCCGGCACTATTATCAGATCAATTTTATTATAATCAGTAAAATCATCTCCGATTGGTTCCTGAATTCCAAATGATGATTGTTTCAATTCTCCATTAGGAATATATTTCCTGAAAACAATATTGTCCCCCTTTATCACTGGCAGAAAAAACTCTTTCTCATCTTTCCATTTATGGATAAAGTCTATTGTCTGCACCTCATCCGCAAGACTGTTGTAGATAAATATCTTTTTAGCGTCTTGAAAAAATCCAGTTATTTCTAAAACCGACAAGACTTCCTGTGAACGTAAAGCCAAATCTTCCAGAGAATGCTGTCCTTTTATGGATTTGATCTGAGCTCTCAGCTTATCTTTCTGTTGTTGTATCTTATTCATTATACAACCCGATTCTTAAACTGATCATCATCTATCCAGAAAGGTGCTTTGAGGATTCCTGTAGTATTATCACTGGTCTTTTTAGCGTCCGGTTTATATCTTTCTTCCCTGATCGATTCGGGAGTAGCTTTATTCTCTTTTAATAATTCAACAGCCTCTTTTATCATCAAATCATCTTTTTGGAATATAGGATAAAATCCATCCTCTCCATAAACATTCCTTATAGCGAATGCGATAAGCTGTGTCTGTAATAATTGTCTCGACTCTTCAATTAAGTACGGCTGGCGGCGAATTCCCCTTTGGGCTGCATATTCGGCCAGATCATCCACAAGTGGCTGTTGTTTAAGATATTCAGCCGCTTTCTCCCACGATTTGAAACTCTCTATCTTTTCTCTATTTTTGTCAGTATAGGTAAATGCATATTCTCTCATAGTACCGCTATTTGCTACACGAAGATAGTATGAGTTAACACCTGCCGTATCGCGAGGAATGAATACATCTGCCAATATGCCGTCATCGCCATATACCGCCCTTCCCGAGAGGGTATGGAACAAAGGCAGATTGTCTAGTTTAATGCTGTCTCTGGAGTCGAATTCTCCTCTGTTATACCTGTTTAATATATCCATGTCATAGTCCTTACGGTCTCCCTGAGTATATGCTTTCTGTATACATCTGCCCGATGCGGTATGATAACGTGCAATAGTCAATTGCAAAGCCGAACCATCCTTAAATACATAACGGCTTTGTACCAACCCTTTACCAAAAGAGCGGCGACCTACAATCAGCCCCCTGTCATTATCCTGCATGGCTCCGGCAAAAATCTCACTCGCAGAAGCGCTTCCTTCGTCTATCAGTACAACCAATTGGTTTTCCTTACAAGTACCCGAACCATCGGCAAATATATTTTCGCGGGGGTATGCCCTACCTTCAGTATATACTATCAGGTCTCCTGACGATAGGAATTCATTGGATAAAGCCCTCCCTGTTTCCAGATATCCTCCGGTATTCTGTTGTAAGTCAATTATAAAAGATTCACATCCTTGTTTTTTCAATTTGGCGATAGCCGTAATAAACTCGTTGTATGTAGTACCTCCGAATTTATTGACCTTGATATACCCTATTTTGTCTGCTACAATATAGGCAGCCGGAACCGTTTTCACAGGTACATCAGCACGGGTTACTTCAAAAGTTACAAGGTCTTCGCTTGTACCTCTTTTTATAGCTAATTTTACCTGCGTATTTTTCTTGCCTCTCAGATTTCGGAATACTTTTTCTTCATTTGTTCCTTTTCCTACAAATAGACTGTCGTTTACATATACTATCCTGTCTCCGGGAATAATTCCCACAGCCTCAGAAGGCCCTCCGGGAATAACATTCACAATAGCTACAGTATCATTTTTGATAATAAACTCTACCCCTATTCCGCTGAAATGTCCTTCGAGTTCGCTTCCGGTAAGTTCCATATTCTCTGCACTGATATAGGTAGAGTGCGGATCCAGCCCCGATATAATCGTAGGAATCGCTTTTTCCACCAATCCGTTTACATTGACTGTATCTACATAGGCCTTACTGATGTAATCAAAAATTGTTTCCAATTTGTTCTTACCTCCTGTTCCTGCCCACTTGCGAACAGGGCTAAATATGGAATATGTATTACCTATAAAAATCCCTGCTGCTATACTCAGGGCAATACATAGTGGTAACCAGATATATATTTTTTTCATTCTATTATTGTATATCTATTTATTTTCTATTTCTTCCAGATCAATGTATACGACTTCTATTCCTGCCCGTTCAAGTAACTCGGCCCCGTCGCTCCGCCTGTATCTCTGATTATAAACCACTCTTTTTATTCCCGCTTGTATAATCAGTTTTGCGCATTCTATGCAGGGAGATGTCGTGACATACATTGTTGCTCCCATACTACTATTGTGTGACTGTGCTACTTTTGTTATGGCATTGGCCTCTGCATGCAATACATAAGGCTTCGTTTCATCGTTTTCGTCTTCGCAAATGTTCTCAAATCCTGAGGGAGTACCATTGTACCCATCCGATATGATCATTTTATCTTTAACAATCAAAGCACCTACCTTCCGACGCTTACAATACGAATTTTCGGCCCAAATGCTCGCCATACGCATATAACGCTCATCCAATAGCCGTTGTTTATCTTCTCCCATTTAACATTTCTGATTTTTGCAACACAAATATAAGGAAAGAATAGAACAAAGTTGCCTTTTAGAACGTGCTATTATATTAAAAAAATACTTATTTTTGATTTTATTAAATCTAATATTGGAAAATGGAAAAAATAATAGAGTTTCTCAGGAAGAACGGATTAGTTATAATGACACTAACCGTAAGTATCTGTACTTTAGCTATATATGTTAGGCAGACTAATCTTTTATCCAAACAAACAGAAGCACTTATTTCACAAAATGAAGCAGCGGCATGGCCACGGATAATATT
Source organism: Prevotella sp. (assembly GCA_031285905.1). Lineage (GTDB taxonomy): Bacteria > Bacteroidota > Bacteroidia > Bacteroidales > Dysgonomonadaceae > Dysgonomonas. Next base: position 6,848 of record JAITVH010000164.1, on the reverse strand, counting down.
AGGAAGTAATATCGTTTCTAATCCAAATCCAACATCAGATAATGATGTTATCAAAGAGTTTACTATAATTATAGCGAATGTAGGAAATGGCCCTGCCATTATTGAGCGTATTGTGGTACGGATAGATGGTATCGAAGTAGAAAATTGGAAAGAACTATTTCAACATAAAAATATCGAATATGGATCGCATAATGGAGAAACAATATTTGGCTCGGTAAGGTCTGCTGGAATATATACTACATGGTATACGGCACTAATTCCGGAACAGGCAACGGCTTTTCATCATGCATCCGAAAATATGGAAATAGAGATTTGTTATAGTTCTGTTTTTGGTGATTTCTGGACAGTAACAAAAAAAGGCTTTCGACTGGATAGAAAAAATATTTTACCGGTGTATGAAGGTCCACATAAAGAGTACTTGTTAAAAGCAGAAAAATATTTTAATGAATAACTCCAAATAGGTAATTTAAGATACTCAGGCTGCCACAAGTATAAAAAGAGTTCATGACATCGGCTTTTTAACCCGATTTTGATGGATGTGTATGTTTATAAGAGAATAATGATGTAAATTTGCATTCTGTTTGGCATAGGTTTGCCATACATGCATCAATATAGAATATAAACTTTATGAATAATTATAGATTTAAAGCCCATCCCTGGCACGGGATTAATGTAGGAGACAATGCACCCGAAGTAGTAACCTGTTTTATTGAAATAGTGCCGACTGATACCGTCAAATATGAAGTCGATAAAGAAACAGGATACCTCAGTATAGACCGCCCACAAAAGTATTCCAATATTATACCTGCCCTATATGGTTTTATACCTCAGACGTACAGTGCCGATCGTGTAGCCGAATTGACTAATATCGCTCTGGGACGCACAGATATAGAAGGAGACAATGACCCGGTGGATATATGCGTACTTACCGAAAAAGATATTACTCACGGCGATATAATAGTGAAGGCAAGGCCTATAGGTGGATTCCGTTTGCTCGACCATAATAAGGCCGATGATAAATTGATCGCAGTACTCGAGAATGATGCCATCTATGGCTCATATCATGACATATGCGATGTCCCTGCACAGGTTATAGACAGGCTGAAACATTATTTTACGACCTATAAGGATTTACCCGGCGATAAATCACCCCGTTGCATACTCAGCGATATCTATAATGTAGATGTTGCCCGGGATATAATAAATCGTGCGATAGAAGATTATAATATCGAATTCAAGAATGTTTAAGAGCTACAAAAAATACATCATCATAGTAGCTACTATGCTTCTATTCCCAGTGCTTTGCTTTCTATATGCATATTACGAAGCAAGAAGCATAGGAATAAAAAAGATAGATTTTGTATCTGCCGATGTTCCCGAATCTTTTATTGGCAAGAAAATAATATTCATTTCTGATATCCATTCCAGTTCGCATTTCACGAAAGATGATGTCAAAACACTGGTCAGTAAAGTAAACGAGAGGAATCCTGACATTATTCTTCTGGGAGGAGACTACACATGGAAAAGTGCTGAATATTCCCGTCCATTCTTCGATGAGATAAAAAAACTGGAAAGCAGGTATGGAGTTTATACTGTATTAGGAAATCACGACCATTGGGAAGACGAGAAGTTTATCCAACAGGAATTAACCGGTTGTGGTTTCAAGACCTGCGACAACCAATCTTATTGGATCAGAGAAGGGAACGATAGTATAAAAATAGGAGGAGTAGGCGATTTCTGGGAAGACGAGCAATTGTTGGAAAATACAATATCCGATCTCAACAAATCGGACTTCTGCATATTATTATCTCATAACCCCGATTATATGGAAATGCTGGATACCGATTTAGTCGATCTGATGCTTTCAGGCCATACACATGGCGGACAGATTACACTCTTTGGCTTATGGGCTCCTATTTTGCCCAGTACATTTCATCCCGACCTTCCACAAACAGGGCAAAAATATAGGTATGGATGGGTGAAAAAAGATAATACAAGCCTTTATATCACATCAGGAATAGGAATGGGAGGTGTTCCCTTACGGTTCTTCGCTCCTCCCGAAATAGTAGAAATAACCTTGAAAAAGGATTGAGATACTTTTATCTCTTAAGTTAGTTGAACAATCATAATTAATATTATACCTTTGTCTTCCGTTTATAACGTTATAATTTCATGGATTGGTTAAAGGAGACCATTTTAGAACCTTCTTCGGTTCAGGCTATTATAATCGTATCCCTTGCATCTGCAATAGGAATACAATTAGGCAAGTTGAAACTCTTCAACATTTCACTAGGTATCACTTTCGTTTTCTTTGTGGGTATTGCTATCGGGCATTTTCAGCTCGACCTGAACAAGGATATGTTGAACTTTACCCAGAATTTTGGACTTATCCTTTTTGTATATGCATTAGGGCTACAAGTCGGGCCGGGATTTTTCTCCTCCATGAAAAAAGGAGGCATTAAACTCAACATGTTAGCTCTCGGCGTAATATTTATTGGTTTACTACTTACCGTTATCATAAGCTATGCCAGTGATATCTCGTTGCCTAACATGGTCGGTATCCTTTGTGGAGCTACAACGAATACCCCTGCCCTTGGAGCCGCCCAGCAAACATTGGTACAAATAACCGGAGATACCAAAATGACTAATGATATGGCATTAGCTACAGCTGTAGCCTATCCGTTAGGAGTTATAGGTGTAATTCTGGCTGTTATTTTTTTAAGGAAAGTGTTTGTACCTAAAGGAAACATGGATGAGCCACAGGGAAAGAAAGATAAAAATATGCACGTAGGTGAATTTCATATTACCAATCCGGCCATCGATAATATGAACATACGCGATGTAATGAAACTGGCATCGCGGCATTTTGTCATCTCACGCATCTGGCATGACGGAGTAGTAACAATTCCTACATCTGAGAGTATCCTTAAACTGAATGACCATTTGCTGATCATTTCTAAAAAGTCGGATGTCGACCACGTCAAAGTCTTATTTGGCGAACAGGAGAATGTCGATTGGAACAAAGAAGATATAGACTGGAACCACATAGACAACAGCCTTTTGGTTTCGCGCCGTATTATTGTTACCAATAGTAAAGTGAATGGGATGAAACTGGGTGCGCTTAAACTGCGAAATACATATGGCATCAATATAACCCGGATCAACAGAGCCGGGATCGATTTGCTGGCATCACCTAATTTATCTTTGCAGATAGGAGATGGACTAACGGTTGTTGGTGAAAAGGCATCTATCGACAATGTTGCTAAGATGTTAGGGAATGAAGTAAAAAGATTAGACCGCCCTAACCTTATTGCTATATTCTTGGGAATTGCCTTAGGATTATTGTTAGGAGCTTTGCCTATACCTTTTCCGGGAATGGATATTCCTGTCAAACTTGGGATTGCCGGGGGGCCTATTATTGTGGGCATATTAATGGGTGCTTTTGGCCCTCAATTCCGTATTGCTACTTATACTACCCAAAGCGCCAATCTCTTAATGCGGCAATTCGGCCTGACTATTTATCTGGCTTGTCTGGGTATAGGCGCAGGTGAGCATTTTCTGGAAACAGTCTTCAGAACAGAAGGAATACTGTGGATTACCTTTGGTTTTGCATTAACTGTTATCCCTGTTCTGATTATAGGAGCTGTTGCGATGAAAATCTATAAAATAGATTATGCAAAAAATGTAGGTATGCTATGTGGAAGTATGGCAAATCCTATGGCCCTCAACTATGTTAATTCCATTATCGATGAAGACGATCCGTCCGTAGCATATGCCACCGTATATCCGGTATCTATGTTTGCACGGATTATACTTATACAGTTGTTATTAATAATCTTCTTCTAAATACATTTTATAATATATTCTCATTTTCCTTTTCTATTGATCTGAAACTTTTCGTAAATTTGAGATTTCATTATATAGAACGATTATGAGTCAACCTTTAGCAGAGCGTATGCGTCCGCGTACACTCGACGATTATATTGGACAAAAGCATCTTGTGGGCGAAGGTGCTGTTTTACGTAAAATGATAGACTCGGGAAGAGTTCCATCTTTCCTTTTGTGGGGGCCTCCGGGAGTGGGAAAAACTACTTTGGCTCAAATAATAGCAAATACACTCGATACACCATTCTATACATTGAGTGCAATAAACTCAGGTGTAAAAGATGTAAGGGAAGTGATAGAGCAGGCCAAAAAGAGCCAATTCTTTAATACCAGAAGTCCAATCTTGTTTATAGATGAAATCCATCGCTTTTCTAAATCCCAGCAAGATTCTTTACTGAATGCTGTAGAAACAGGTGTTATTACATTGATAGGAGCTACTACAGAAAATCCGTCATTTGAGGTGATTCGTCCGTTACTATCCCGTTGCCAGGTATATGTGCTACAACCTCTCGATAAAGAGGATATGATTGAATTGGCTAAAAGAGCTATTACAGAAGATGTAGCCCTCAAAGAGAGGGATATTGAACTGAAAGAAACAAACGCTTTACTTCGATTTGCAGGAGGAGATGCCCGCAAATTACTAAATATAATCGATTTAGTAATCAATGCCGATATCGAAGATAAAGTTGTTATAACCGATAAGCTAGTAACAGAACGGTTACAGGAGAATCCGGCAGCTTATGATAAAGGCGGAGAAATGCATTATGACATAATTTCAGCGTTTATCAAGTCAATAAGAGGAAGTGATCCCGATGCTGCTATTTATTGGCTGGCTCGTATGGTTGCAGGAGGTGAAGACCCTAAATTCATTGCACGCCGTTTGGTTATTTCGGCTGCAGAAGATATAGGACTGGCAAATCCCAACGCACTTTTACTGGCAAATGCATGTTTTGACACCTTACACAAGATCGGTTGGCCCGAGGGAAGAATTGTTTTGGCCGAGGCTACAGTTTATTTAGCTACGTCGCCAAAGAGCAATTCGGCGTATCTTTCTATCGATGAAGCCATAGCATTGGTGAATGAAACCGGGAATCTACCGGTTCCGCTTCATTTACGCAATGCTCCTACTAAGCTGATGAAAGAACTGGATTATGGAAAGGATTATAAATATGCCCATAGCTTCGAGAATAATTTCGTTCAACAGGATTATGTCCCTAAAGAGATAAAAGGAAAAGTTTTCTGGAAACCTCAACAAAATGCATCGGAAAACAAAATAGTAGAATGGATGAAGCATTTGTGGAAAGACAAATATTGAACAATTAGGGAATTTTATAATCTAAAGGTAAATCAAAATCATTATATATTGCAAAAAATAGCTTACATTTGTCTAGCGAATAACATTCAAAAAAATCTTCTTGTTTTTTTATTATAAAAATTCTTCGAAAAAGAATTAATTATTTGAGAGTGCCGCTATAAACGACTGCATTTAACTATGTTGGATACAAATGTTTTGAATAAACAATTACAAGAGGCAATTAGAAGTAAATTGCCAAAAGGTACAAATGTCGCCAGTGTTTTATCTGATATTTTATCTATAGGGAAAGAAGCGGTATACAGGAGATTGCGTGGAGATGTCCAGTTTACTTTGGACGAAGCGGCTTTGATAGCAAAAAAAATGGGTATATCCCTTGACTATATTATCAATTCGCCCGAGACCGAGAATTTGTTTTTCGAATATAAATCTCAGCGATATTATAATTTGAGGGAAATTGATTATGAGATGGCTGAAGAATACTTAGGAGTATTAAAACTAGCTGCGCAATCTTCATATTCCGAACAGGTTTTTACCTCAAATGTTTTTCCTCAATACCCGATGCACTTTTCTTTTTTATTAGCTAAATACACTTCCTTCCGATGGGCTTACCTTAATCAGGATATGACCTCTATGGTTCCATTTCATGAAATGGAATTTACTGAAAGTTTTTATAAATTAAATAAGGCTATTTTGGATGAAACCATGAATATGGAAAGCACCTGTTATATCTGGGATAATTCGATGTTTCAATCTGTTGTGAAGGAGATTGACTATTTTCGAAGCATCCGGCTAATAAACAGTGAAGATATTGATGCATTGAAGAATGAATTGCTCTGGTTACTCGATATACTTGAAAATATTGCAGCCAAAGGCAGATTTGATACAGGTAAGAAGATTCAGGTATATATATCAAATATAAGCTCCGATGCCAGTTATTTCTATTTGGATGCAGACACTATTCATCTCAGTATGATTGGAGTATTTTCTTTAAACTATGTTGTATCACTAGAAACTAAAACCTTACAAAAAGTAAAGGAAAGAATAAATTCTCTGAAAAGAGTATCAACATTGATATCTGAAAGTGGAGAAGTGCAACGAACCCAGTTTTTTAAAACTCAGCGAGAACTGATCAGCTCATTATAGATACCATTTTCACTTCATTTTAATCTGACAAATCGTCATATTTCATTTTTTATTTAATTATTTATCATTTTGGCACAGCATTTGAAATAAAGATGTTGTAAAACAATATTGAAAATTAAATAATACAAATATATATAAATATGGGAAAAATTATCGGAATCGACTTAGGTACCACAAACTCTTGTGTTGCCGTATTGGAGGGTAACGAGCCTATTGTTATCGCCAACAATGAAGGAAAAAGGACAACCCCATCGGTTGTCGCATTTATCGAAGGGAATGAACGTAAAGTAGGAGATCCGGCTAAACGTCAGGCCATTACTAACCCGGAGAAAACGATATATTCTATAAAAAGGTTTATGGGTGAAACATGGGATCAGGCTCAACCTGAAGTTCCACGTGTACCTTATAGAGTAGTAAAAGGAGACAATAATACGCCGCGTGTAGATATTGACGGACGTCTCTATACACCACAGGAAATCTCGGCAATGATACTTCAAAAGATGAA
>JAITVH010000159.1 GCA_031285905.1 Prevotella sp. | reverse complement strand
TGTTACTTATGTTACCTTTTAGTTAAAAAAATAGGCGATACCTGTAGGGGTCGAATATTTTCGACCCGAAATAACAAAGAGTCTGCGGGCGGAAGATATTCCGCCCCTACAAGCAAAGCTCCGATTTTTATGAAACCATGGGGTCGTTAACTGTAACTTTTGTTACTTTTTAGTTAAAATGGAGAATTGAAAGTTGAATTACAAAGTAATCGACAGAGTCAATTGGAGCGGAGCGTAAATCGGCGGAGCCAAAGTGAAAAAAAAGAAATGAGAAAAGATGATCTTTGAATTATTAATCACAGGAGCAAAGCGTATGTAAAATCGACCAACTGCGACTTGAAAACATCTATTCGTAACGTGCTGATAATCATACGATTCACGCTTATTGCATATAGTATCTAATATAAAATTTACAGAAAAGCAGTTACAACGATGCAGGTATTTTATTTTTTTGTGAAAAAAATATTTTTATTAAAAATAATAATATACCTTTCATCTTTCATTTTAAGAAAAAGTATTATTTTCACAAGCAGCAATATTATATAGATAATGATTAAAAGGCCAATATTATTGTTCATAGCCTTAACGTTACTTTTTTCCTTAAACACAGTTCTAATATCAGGACAAGTAACTATCGGATCTGCTATAGAACCCAGAGATGGAGCTTTATTGGATCTGACGCAGGGTACAGTAACCACCAAAGGACTTGGGTTACCTTGTGTTGCATTAAACAGGCTCACAGTGTCACCGGGTAAAAGCTTAGCCCAAACCATTGATGGTAGGAATAATGCTGATAATTGGAACAGGTATGATCACGTAGGATTATTGGTATACAATATTGGTAGTTTCTGCATCAATAAAGGTGTATATGTATGGAGCGGAACAAAATGGGAACAAATATTGCAAAAACAAAAGGAAGATGCTCTCTTTTCGCCTAATAGTTATATAGTAATACCCGGAACTTTCTCCCTTGAAATTCCTGTAGAAAAAGCTTTTCGCGTTTGGGAATATTATGGGAGCAGCGAAGGAAACAACCGCCTTCCATCTGAAACTGTAACGGGTACGTTAACCCCGGTGCTGTATTGGCAAGATGCTCCTATTATTGTAACAACCCCAACTATTACCGGCGATACGCGAGAAGATAAAATCGTTGTAAGTATCTCACCTGTTGCACCTAAAGGGAATGCTGTAATAGCTCTGAAAGACAGGAGCAATACCATTCGCTGGAGCTGGCATATTTGGATGACCGATGATCCGACCAGCGCCAATTTGGATGGAAACGGATACATCTGGATGGATCGCTATCTTGGAGCAACAAGTGTCACGCCCGCTGATGTGGGAACAATTGGGCTGACTTACCAATGGGGAAGGAAAGATCCTTTTCCCCGTTCTACAGTCTGGGCCAACGTTGAACCTACTCTTCAGAACAGTCATGGAGAAGGTGTAACTGCCGTTGTAAAGAGTACAGTCTTAAGCAATAGACAAACAAACTTTAAAACAGCAATATCATCACCTATTACCTTTATCAAGTCAGGGTCATATAGCAACTATGACTGGTATAGCACTAATCAGACTACTACAGCCGAACGCTGGGACTGGCGCTGGGATCGTACCGAGGAGGGCTGCTTTCGGAAAACACCTGTCGATCCTTGCCCTAAAGGATGGCGTGTGCCGGACTGGATATATGAAAATAATACTGCAACTACCAGCCCGTGGGTTGGCTTGGATAAAACTAATGGAGGTACATTCAACTATGGATTCGATTGGACTACAGCCAATGGAGCCTCTGGAGAATTTGGTTTTTATGCAGGGGCAGGCTATAGGAATAGCTCTACAGGCGACCTTGCCCTTGTGAGCGCAGTTAATGGACCCGGAACCTTCTGTAATGTATGGACTGCCACATCTTACTTAACCAATATCTATACCTTGGAGTTTTCTATAAGCATTGTTCAAACAGCATACAGGAAAAACCGTTCGAGTGGCTATTATGTTCGTTGTGTTCGGGAATAAAGCCAAATTGTCGTCGACTGACGTTTCTGTAACACTTTTCGAAACGTTCCAATAAGTTCTTTGCCGTTTCTCCAGATTTACCGACTACCAGTGCATCAACTGCTTATCGCATATTTTTCAGTTCCTGATATAGCCGCTGGATAGGTAAGCCCATGATATTGAAATAAGAACCGGAAATATATTCTACAGCAATATAGCCGATCCACTCCTGGATACCATACGCTCCGGCTTTATCAAAAGGTCTGAATTTAGTAACATAAAAGTCGATCTCCTCCTCTTCAAGTTTGGCAAACCTAACTTCGGAAGATACTGCAAAAACCTTTTGTTTCTTTTTTGTAGTAATGCAAACGCCTGTTATTACCTGATGAGTATTGCCTGACAGATCGGTGAGCATTTGTTTGGCTTCTTCTACATTTCTGGGCTTTCCATATACTTTCCCATCCAGCAAAACAATCGTGTCAGCAGTGATAAGCAATGTATCGCTTTCCATATATGCTTTGTAGGCATCAGCTTTTGTCTTGGATATGTATGTGGCAATATCCTCCCCTTTGATATTGGACGGATATGACTCATCGATATCAGGAAGAGTCTTTATGACATAATCGATACCCAATCCGGAAAGAAGCTCTTTGCGGCGGGGCGAATTGGATGCAAGTACTACATTGTATCGGGAAAGATCGAGCATCAGAGCAGTTTAGTCTTTGTATTGTTTTTCAAGTTCCAGTAAAAGGTGCTTTATGTCCACCCCATATGCATAGCCGCCAAGCCCTTTATTGCCTTCATTTACTACACGGTGGCAAGGGACAATGATAGCGATGTTATTCCTGCCATTAGCACTGCCCACAGCCCGGCAGCCTTTTGGTGAACCGATGGCAACAGCCTCATCTTTGTACGAAACGGTTTTGCCATATGGTATGGTAGAAAGGTATTCCCAAGCCTTTTGCTGGAAAGGGGTGCCGGTTTGTTTTAGGGGAAGATCAAAGGTTTTGCGTTTTCCGTCAAAGTATTCCTGCAATTGATCTATCACTTTTTGCAGTAACGGACTTGAATCAGAGGGTTGCTTCTCTGATTCGTTCACTATACTAACAGAGGAGACAAATCCATCATTTTCCTCTATTCTTATAACTCCTACGGGTGATTGATAGAAAGCCTTCATTCTTTTTCTTCTTAGGTTTATTCTCGTATTTTGTCCAGCTCCAGTTGATTGTCTGGCGTAGCCTTTTCAGGAAGCGTTTTGATGGCTTGTCTCTAAGGTATGATTCTATATGTCTTTTCTTCTTTTCCTCTAGTATTTCATCTACATTGATGAGTATTCCGGTTTCTTCCACATTACCGAAAGTATCATTTACAGCTGTACCAAATACTTTCATTTGTGGAGATAGGCTCATATAGGCATTTACAAGGGGTGGTATGTTTAATCCCAATCTGCGAACCGCAGTATTCAATACCTTATAGTCTGTTCTGAAAGAATCTCCGGCAAACAGTTTTCTGAGCTGGTTCTTATCGGTTTCGATAGACAAAGCATGTTTTGGCCATACCAGCCTATCGATATCGGGGAAGTACTTATTAAGAAAGAACAAGATCATATCCCGCGCTTCAGTATTGTATGTATCATACATAGTCACTTTTCCGAAGAAGTATTTCATCGAAGGATCGGCAACTGATAACGCCCCTAATCCATCCCAAAGATTATCCAATGCGAATATCCCTTTTGATCCGGCACGTGTCGACTGATATTCCAATGTTACGAATGAACGTCCCAACTCGAAAGTATATGGCAGATAGTCTTGTATAAACCTTTTTGAGAAATGGAAAAGATGAGAGGTTGCCAGTATCGGCTCTCCATTATGATCAAAGGCAATATCCGGCCCACAGATGAAGCGGTAACCGCCAATTATCTCTTCTGCTTCGGGATTCCATACAATCAGTTGCTTATATGGATTGTCCATTGTATCATATTCGTCTATATCTGTAGATTTCCCTGTTCCACCACTATAATACCGGAATGCGATTTCACGCAGACGCCCGATCTCAAGCATCACATTCGGAGAATTATGATGAGTGATTATGTAAATTTCATTATTGGCTTTGTTGGTATGCCTCAGAAATTTGTCTTTTGTCAGCTCGGCTTTCAGTAAACTCTTATCAACTGGTGAGATAATGGTTTCTTCCATTTATTATTTGTTTGTTGTTGCCAAATCGTATGCTAATCCTTTTACATATTCAGCCCATTGAGAGGCATTCCTTGAACTGTCAAAGTGTGAATAAGGAATTGGTTCTCCAAAGGTAATTGAAAAAGTCGCATTCTTATTCTTAAACATCTCATCAGGCAAAAAGATTAGTTCGATATTGAATTTGATACCCAATCTTTTCCTGATGTTTGCAAACCGATAAAAGAAGTTCGAGTTCTTTCCCCCGAAGTAAACAGGAACAACGTTCCTTCTCGACTCCACGGCTTTCAGCACAAAATTCCTTTGCCATTTAAGGTCACATATCTTTCCTTTCTCTCTCCTTGAGCATATCCCGGCAGGAAAGGTGATAATCTGGTCATCGGATTCAAACGCATCTTTCGACATTTTCGCAGCCGATTTTGTTTGCTTGCCATATTTGTTTACAGGCAGGAATATGGGCTGCAAGTTGCGTATAAAATAGAGTACATCGTTGACAATGTATTTAATCTTCTTGTCGAACTTCTTTCCTAATACGGCTGATAAGCAAATACCATCAAGTCCTCCCAAAGGGTGATTAGAGACGAAGATATAGCGCCCGTCAGCAGGTATTTTATCCAACCCGTAAACATCCAGTTTAAGATTAAAGTAACCAACCACAGCCTCCATAAAGTCAACTCCATACTTATCGGCATATATCGTAAGTATCTCGTTCAATTCATCAAGATGGATTTTGCGTTTCAGGGAGTTTATAATAAAGCGGGGCGTCTTATTATAAATCTTCGGTGCTTTCTCCTTTAATACCTTATCTAAATCGAGTATTTGGGGTTCGTGGTTCATTCTTGAATACTCTATAATATATTCTTATGAAATGCAAAAATAATTGATTTTGATTGATTTCGGATATAAAAAATACAAATAGTGAAGTCATTGTCGTTATAAGCCACTATATTTGTCAATCAAATTGTATAATATTTTAGTTTATAATGATGAAAAATAAGATAATACGGACTTTATTCACACTACTTTTATCCACATTATTCGCTCCAACTTTGATAGCGAAAGATGATCCGAAGAAAGAAAAATCAGGTACAGTTACCCTTTCGGCAGCTAACTATAAGAACGAGGTATCCAAAGGACTTGTAATGGTAGACTTCTGGGCTGCATGGTGCGGGCCATGTCGTCGTATTGCTCCCATACTGGAAGAAATAGCGAATGAGCATAAAGATAAAGTGAAGATTGGCAAGGTGAATGTAGATAATTACAAGCAGTTCTCCATTGACTTAGGCGTGCAGGTGCTGCCTACTATTATCGTCTATAAGGATGGTAAAGAAATGACAAGAATTAAAGGTGCTGTGTCGAAAGAGAGTCTGGTGAAAGTAATCGAAACATACTCGGTCGATGCTACTAAAACCAATCAAACCGAAGATAAGGAATAACAGTCTGGGCGACTTCCATAACAAGGGGATAGGTGTGAGAATTTTCACGTATATCCTCTTTTATTATTTTTTTATCCTGATCGTATCCCACAAGCAAATTCAGAAGGATACTGAATATAACCACCCATTTCGCCGCACAGAAGAGGGAACCGCCAATTTTATTCAGTGTATCCATCTTTAAAGCATCGGCAAAAGACTCCAATAACTTTCCGGCAAAGGATAATACTATCAGTATGACAACAAAAGCTAGAGCATATGAAAGCGGGCCTATTATCTGAGGAGATGCATTGGTGATATTCAAGAGTTCGGGAGTGATATACTCTGCCACCTTTCCGGCAAATATAGCCCCCAGTATAATACCGGCCAGAGTGGCTACCTGCATTATAAGCCCCGAGAAGAATCCTTTAACCAATGTAAGGACAATTAATATAACGACTACAAGATCGAACCAATTCATATTGCTACTGTCTGTAAACAACAAAAGTAAGAATTAATCCAAATACATGGAAATAAATTTGTAAATAGGTGTTATTCAGAAAGATGAAATTTAGTTTTCTTAAAGAACCTTCAAGAAATCGCTTAAAATACAAGGATTTAAGAACAGATTTAAAGAACAAAAATTATCTTTGTATGGACGCAATTATTTACTTTATGGAAACCAAAGTTAGCTTTAATCTATGAGAACCGTAAGCATTCGGTCTAGTTCACCTTTTGCAGTATTTTAATAGTTCACTCTCTTTCTCGGTCAATTCAAGTAGAAAAAGAGACACTGTTAGATTGTTCTTTAACAAGGGACGAAACTAAAGGTTTCTTTTTAGTTAAAATGTAAATAAAAATAGAGATAGAAAATTATGCAATAAGAATGTAAACAACCAACAACTCAGTTGCATAATATTTACAACTGTTAACGTACCATAATTTTTCATTCCGACCAATTTGTAAAAATATTTGGCTCAGAAAGACGCAATTAATTAATTGCATAGACAACAATTATTTGATTCACAATAAGTAAGCAAGCAATTTTATCATAGTTTCTTTTGAAACCAATATATTACTTCTATCTTTGTCATCCTATCTAATAACTAAATGTTTGAAAAAGAATGAAAAAGAATGTTTTAATATTCACTATCTTAATTACCTTATTCAATACTATAACCCTATTTGCAGGGGGTATATTGACAAACACAAATCAGAGCGCGCATTTTATAAGGATGGTAGCCCGTGATGCTTCCACGCAAATAGATGCTGCTTATACCAATCCGGCGGGGCTGGTAAAACTGAAAGAGGGATTTCACTTCTCGTTTACTAACCAGAGTGCTTTCCAGACAAGAACAATAACTTCTACATTTCCTCTTTTCCAAGGATTTGGAGGAAATCAGACAAAAGTATTTAAAGGGGAAGCTTCTGCTCCTATAGTTCCTAGCTTGCAGGCTGCCTATAAAAAGGGCAAGTGGGTATTATCGGGAAGTATTGCTGTTACAGGCGGCGGAGGTAAAGCAACTTTCAATAATGGATTGCCTTCTTTTGAGTCCGGGATGGCCTTGACTCCTATAATTGTAAATGGAGTAGGGCAGGGACTTACAGCTATGAATGAGAACATTTCATTAACTGCCAAAAATTATTCTGTTGATCAGTATATGACTGGTTCTTCTTTTATATATGGAGCACAAATAGGAGGTAGTTATGCCATTAATAATATGTTTTCTGTATATGGAGGTTTTCGTCTGAATATAGTCAACAATGGCTATGAAGGTCATTTGAGGGATTTACAAACTGAAATAACCTCATCGGGTCTTAGTGGAATTGGGCTGCCTAAGGATTATAACGGGACATTAGCTAACCCAAGTCCTTTTTTACAAATGGCAATTGCTAATACTGAAAGTCAGGCAGATAAGCAATCATTACAACTTTTAAATAAAGCCTCTACAGATGGTGTATATTTAGATTGTAGCCAGTCGGGATGGGGAATATCTCCAATATTGGGATTCAACTTCAATTATGATAAGTTGAATATAGGAATGAAGTATGAGTTCAGAACTGCATTGAATGTAGAGAATAAAACTAAAAAAGATGACACAGGAATGTTTGCCGATGGCGTAAACACTCCTCATGATATACCGGCACTTTTCACAGTAGGAGCATCTTACCTGATCTTACCTAAGCTTACAGCAAGTGTGGGTTATCATCATTTCTTCGATTCGGACGCTGATATGGCTGATGATAAACAAAAACATATAAATGGTGGAACGGATGAATATCTCATCGGATTTGAATATCGTATTGACAGGATGTTTCTTATAAGTGCGGGAGGACAGATCACTCGCTACGGAGTAAAAGATGCATACCAAAGAGATTTAAGTTTCTCGCTTAACTCTTATTCTATCGGATTGGGTGGTGCTGTAAATGTTGCTAAAAATGTAATGATCAATGTTGGTTATTTCTGGACTAATTATTCGGATTGGACTAAGAAAACCGACTCATATATTGCTTCTAAGCCTGAATTAGGAGGTGGTACAGATGTATTCTCCCGTACCAACAAAGTTTTTGCTGCTGGAGTAGACTTTTCGTTCTAAAGGATCAGGAACGGATTTCCGGCTAATCATATAATACGCTTTCGGCTATTTACTTAGAGAAATAGCTGAAGGCGTATCTTATTTATATTTAGATAGATTGACTGGATTATAGAAATAACATCCTGTATACCAGCGTAATAGCACTTTTTATTATAGAAAGATCCCTAATTAGGCAAAGTTTCTTATTCTTAAATTACCTGTCATTTTGTCAAAAAAAGCAGATTGGCAAGTATTTTGAACGATTCTCAGCAAAGAATTGTTATTAACATAAGAATACAGAAAACGAACTAAATATATGAATTTCAACAATTTTACCATTAAGTCTCAGGAGGCTATTCGGAAAGCCGTAGAGATAACACGCGACAAAGGGCAACAGGCTATCGAACCTGCGCATATCCTTCTGTCCGTAATAATGACAGGCGAAAATGTGGTCAACTTCCTGTTCCAGAAACTGGGAGCGAATCCGGGACAGGTGACTAACGTGCTGAGTAAAGAAATCGATTCTTATTCAAAAGTGTCGGGTGGTGAACCTTACCTCAGTCGTGAAAGTAATACGGATTTAGATAAAGCATCTGATTATGCGAAGAAGATGGGCGATCAGTTTGTTTCTATCGAACACTTGTTGCTCGGTATATTATCCGGTAAGAGTTCTGCTGCGCGAATGCTGAAAGATGCCGGTATATCCGAAAAGGAATTGCAGGCAGCCATCAGCGAGTTGCGTAAAGGAAGTAATGTAAATAGCCAGTCGGCGGAAGATACATATCAATCACTCGAAAAATATGCTATCAACCTTACCCAGCGGGCAAGAGATGGTAAGTTAGACCCTGTGATCGGACGTGATGATGAAATACGGCGTGTGTTGCAGATTCTTAGCCGCCGTACCAAGAATAATCCTATATTGATAGGGGAGCCGGGTACAGGTAAGACAGCCATTGCCGAAGGGCTGGCACATCGTATTGTGCGTGGTGATGTACCCGAAAATTTGAAGAGTAAGCAAATCTATTCGCTGGATATGGGTGCATTGATAGCAGGTGCCAAATATAAAGGTGAATTTGAAGAACGATTGAAATCAGTTGTAAATGAAGTGACAAAATCGGAGGGGGAGATCATTCTCTTTATCGATGAAATCCACACCCTTGTAGGTGCGGGCAAAAGCGAAGGAGCGATGGATGCTGCCAATATACTGAAACCGGCACTCGCACGCGGGGAGCTTCGTTCAATTGGGGCAACTACACTGGATGAATACCAGAAGTATTTTGAAAAGGACAAGGCACTCGAACGACGCTTCCAAGTAGTCATGGTGGACGAACCGAGCGAAATGGATGCTATATCTATCCTCAGGGGTTTGAAGGAGAAATATGAGAACCATCATAAAGTACGTATCAAAGATGAGGCAATTATTGCGGCTGTACAATTGTCGAGCCGATATATAACCGACCGTTTTTTGCCCGATAAGGCTATCGACCTGATGGATGAAGCAGCCGCCAAGTTGCGGATGGAAGTAGATTCAGTGCCATTGGAACTGGATGAAAAGAGCCGCCGGATCAAACAACTTGAAATAGAACGTGAAGCTATTAAACGAGAAAATGACAAGGAGAAAGAAGAAGAATTATCGAGACAGATAAGTGCGCTCAAAGAAGAAGAAAAAGACCTGAAAGCCAAATGGCAGGCCGAAAAAGAAGTAATTAATAAAATCCAGCAAAATAAGATTGATATTGAGAACCTCAAATTTGAGGCCGACAAAGCAGAGCGTGAAGGCGATTATGGTAAAGTAGCCGAATTGCGATATGGAAAGCTAAAAGAGCTGGAAGACGGTATTGAAAAATTGCAGGAACAGTTGCATGATATGCAGGGTTCTCAGGCAATGGTGAAGGAAGAAGTAGATTCGTATGACATAGCTGATGTCGTTTCCCGGTGGACTAGGATTCCCGTGAATAAAATGCTGCAAAGCGAAAGAGACAAATTGTTGAATCTGGAAGAAGAACTTCACAGACGTGTTGTAGGGCAGGATGAAGCGATTGAAGCCGTGTCTAATGCCATTCGCCGTAGCCGCGCCGGATTGCAGGATCCGAAACGCCCTATTGGTTCATTCATTTTTCTGGGTACTACGGGAGTAGGTAAAACTGAGCTGGCAAAAGCGCTTGCTGAATTCCTGTTCGATGATGAGAATATGATGACCCGTATCGATATGAGCGAGTATCAGGAGAAATTCAGCGCTACCCGCC
>JAITVH010000088.1 GCA_031285905.1 Prevotella sp. | reverse complement strand
TTTTTTACTTTCGCTCCGGAACTGCACACCCGAATTCAGTCCGTCATCTATTTTAAACTGAAATTCCATGATAAAATCACCATAGTTCTTCTCCGTAGCCAAGAATGTATTCGGAGTACCCATTTTCGAGATACCTACAATGGTACCATCTACGATCTTATATTCTGCTTTTCCGTTTAACTTCTTCCATCCTTTCAGATTTTTCCCATTAAACAGAGGTTCCCAGTTTTGGGCAGCCAGTGCAGTCGTGACTAAAAGAAAGAATATAAATAATATTTTTTTTTTCATTTTGGTTATATTAGTTTTTCTCATTCAACAAAGAGATCTGACTCTTTAATAATTAGATTTTATAAAAATCTTCCCAACCCTTACGTGGAGGAATACCTGTCAACATCGCATTTGCAAACTTATCATTTGTAATCTGATTAGTTCTACTATCGAAGAATAAACGCCTGTTCAAACGTTGAGCCATTACGCCCAGTGAGAATACCTGGCTAAGTGGCCCATGTATTTCAAACGGCGAACGTGTTTTCTCCACTCCTGTACAAGCTAACAGGAAGTTCTTAAAATGGTCGGAAGGACTCTTAGGCACTTCCGGCAATCTTGATTGCATTTCTTTTGCCTTTTCTGCCGGAATGATAGAAAGTGTACTACCATGAGAAGCACCTTTGAATGTCAAATCTTTACCATATATAATTTTGCCCGGATTGATTTTGGTTTTCTCTATCTCACCTGCACCAGAAGCCGGAATATTAGGATCTAATGCCGATTCGCCATAACCTGCAGGAATAGGAGGCAGATTGTTTACTCCATCGTACCATGTTACATCACAGGCCGGCATTTCTCCTCTAGGCCCAAACCTAAATAATATCGTAGAATCTGTAGGGAAGAAATAATCATTATGTCCCGTCAATTTTAAAGGATTGATCTCATATGGTAATCCTAAATCCAGAAACTCATGTACTGTATCAAGAATATGTGCGCCCCAGTCTCCTAATGCACCCATACCAAAGTCGTACCATGAGCGCCACTCTCCATAATGATATTTCTCATTATACTCATGGTAAGGAGTAGTTGTATGCCATGTCATCCAATCCAAAGTACTAGGTATTGGCTGCGCCTCAGGATATTTATAAATATTGGTATCCCATCCGTGCCAACGACGTGGATTATTCATATGTGCCGATACAGCTGTTACATCTTTTATAATACCTGCATCCTGCCATGCTTTAAATTGGAAATAGTTAGCTTCGGAGTGTCCCTGATTTCCTACCTGAGTAACTACATTCGGGTATTTACGGGCAGCCTCCATCATCAATTGGGCTTCGAGGAAAGTACGAGCCATCGGTTTCTCCACATATACATGTTTTCCGTTGGCCATTGCCATCATACTAATAGGGAAATGGGCAAAATCAGGAACTGCAACAGCAACAGCTTCAAACTCATTTCCTATTTTATCGAACATTTCGCGGAAGTCCTTGAACTGTTTTGCTTTTGGATATTTAGCCATCACCTTTTGAGTGTGTTTAGCTCCCATATCTACATCACAAAGAGCAACAACATTCACTAAATTGGTTTTCTCGAAATCACCAATAATTTGCTCACCTCTGTTACCAATCCCGATGTATGCAATATTCACTTTACGGTTAGCGCCTACTACTCTGTTATAGCTTTCCGCACTCATTGCATTAACGCCCCCAACAGCCATTCCGGCAGATGCCATAGCTGCTGTTTTCAAAAAATTTCTACGTGTTACCATGATTATTTAGTATATTAGTTTTAGATAGAATCCCTAAAATTCGAAATAAACAATTAAATATAAGCACTTTATTAATTATATATGATATTTTACTTAGTCTCAAGTATCTGTATGATCAAATAATACATACAAATTAAATGATATATTATCAAAAATCAAAATGTGTGTGCGAACACACATTGAATAAAAAAGATAAATAATTCTATAAATCAGCACATTAATAACATTTGACAAAAACTTTTTAAAAACATGTTATAAAACACATTTATATATGTCAGAAGAACACTTATCACAATTTACACTCCTATGCAGACAAGCATTTGGGTAATTAATAAATAAAATTAACTAAAAGGTAACAAAGGTTACACTTTTCGGTAAAGTTTAAACAATTACGAATTATTTCTAGAAAAATAATTTTGTTGCTGCCATATCAAAGAACACCTTTATACATATAGATAAATTTCTTAAATAAAAATCCATCGTATCCATTACAATTCCAATTAACTTTGTAATATGCTAATAGAAAAGCTGAACATTCAAATATTTCTGTTGTTCTACTTATAAAACAATACTTAAAATATGAAACTTACCTATATATATCACAGCGGCTTTATAATAGAAGGGGAACACTTTGCAATAGTTATCGATTACTATAAAGATTCAACTGATATACCTCAAAAAGGGATCGTCCACGAAGAACTTTTAAAAACAAGAAAAAAACTCTATGTACTAAATACCCATTCTCATCACGATCATTTTAACAAAAAAATACTGAGATGGAAATGGGAACATCCCGAAGTTATCTATATATTTTCTAAAGATATACTCAAATACAGGAAAGCTAAAGAACGGGATGCAATCTATATTGATAAGTCGCAATCATACCAAGACAATACCCTATATATAAAAGCATACGGTTCGACCGACCTTGGAGTGTCTTTCCTGATTAAAGCCGAAGGCAAGGTTATATTCCATGCCGGTGATCTCAACAACTGGCATTGGAACGAAGAATCGACCAAAGAAGAAATAGAAGAAGCCGAGACATTTTATAGCAACGAACTGAATTTGATTGCAAGCGAGGTTAAACATATCGATTTAGTGATGTACCCTATCGATCCCCGCCTTGGAAAAGATTATATAAAAGGAGCACAACAGTTTGTTGATACCATACCAACCAGTGTATTTGCTCCCATGCATTTCGGAGAAGAGTATAAAAAGGCATCTGATTTTGCCGAATATGCAAAACAAAAGAATATCAGATTTTTAGATATAACGCATAAAGGACAAAGTTTCGAGTTCTAGCCTGTTACATTTTATATCCTCTTGCACCATAAAAGAATATGAATAGAAAACATACCAACGGGACAATGAATCCGACAGCCATATTATGTTCACCCAGATACCCCATCAATATTGGAGAAAATGCACCTCCCACAACAGCCATCGTCAAGAATGATGCAGCCCTTTTCGTATGTTCTCCCATGCCGGACAGCCCCAAAGCATAAATAGTAGGGAACATAATGGACATAAAGAAGAATGCAGCATAAAGTGCATATAAAGAAACCTTACCGATACCTAGAATCACCAGTATCATAGACACAATACAAACCAGTGAATAGATAGTCAATAATGACTGTGGTTTAAATTTTGCCATAAAAAAACTTCCCGACAACCGCCCTATCATAAACAGGGCCATCCCTCCAAAAGCTAAGAAATTTGCAGCTTGTTGAGTTGTTATGCTAGAATCTTGCTCCGTTACATAATTAATAAAAAATCCGAAAATTCCTGATTGAGCAGCAACATAAAGAAACTGGGCAATCACAGCCAGAATAAAATGTTTATATGTCCATATCGACTTCGTTACCCCAGCGCTTGCCTTACTATTTGCATCCTCATTAGTTTCCTTTATATCCGGCAATTTCACAAAAAAGAAGAATACAGCAATGACTAAGACACAAGTACCAAGTAATATATATGGTTTAGATAACGCCATAGCATCATCAGCCGAAGCTCCGAATATTAATTGTCCTCCGATAAAAGGCCCTAATACCCAGCCCAAGCCATTCATTGACTGTGACAAATTGATACGTTGAGCAGCACTCTCTTTTGGTCCAAGAACTGTAGAATATGGATTCGCTGCAGTTTCAAGAAAACATAATCCGCATGCAACAATAAAAAGAGCTATAAGGAATGGATTGGCAGAATGCAGATAAGCAGCAGGAATAAAACTAAAAGCTCCCACTGCATATAAAAGTAATCCAAAGATAATACCTTTCTGATAACCATATTTTTTCATAAATAATCCGGCCGGGATGCTTATAAGGCCATAAGCAATATATGTAGCAAACTGCACTAATCCCGATTGTGCCTTACTCATAGTGAAAGCTATCTGGAAGTGTTTATTCAATACATCTAATAACCCGTGTGCTAAGCCCCACATCAAGAACAGGCTGCTAACCAATATGAAAGGGATTAAATAACTCCTACCCGAAGGTGACGAAAAAATAGATCTCATAGACAATATCATTTTAAGGAGCATAAATATAAATAGTTTTTCTTATTTAATCACTCTTTAATGATAAATCTGTTTTTTCTGAAAAACATATATTAACTTTACATTATTATAGATAAACTGATTTATAAACCATAAAAGAGCCATTATGGATATAAGAAGCCGATTTGATCATTTCAACATTAATGTTACAAACCTTGAAAAAAGTTTGGAATTTTACAGCAAGGCTCTCGGATTGAGAGAAATAAGAAGAAAAGAAGCCTCTGATGGTTCATTCATTCTTGTATACCTTGGCGATAATTACAGCCCGTTCTCTTTGGAATTAACCTGGTTAAGGGATCATCCACAGGCGTATGAATTGGGTGAAAACGAAAGTCACCTGTGCATACGCGTTGAAGGCGATTATGATAAAACACGGGAATACCATCGCCAAATGGGATGTATAGCGTATGAAAATCATGATATGGGATTGTACTTTGTCAATGATCCGGACGACTACTGGATCGAAGTATTACCTGTAAAATAGGTTGTCAGGTATCCAATGTACTGATTTTGCTTAAGAATTAGAATATTGGTATATTGTTTTACTAAATAGTTACAATCCAACACTTTCTCTTAAAAAATCAATCGAATCGAAGATGTCTTCTTTGGTTGCAGTATGGTTGATTTCTACTTTTCCTGTATCCGACAGGAATGTGAAATTTACCATATCCGACTCATTTTTCTTGTCATGCTTCATATATTCATACAGACGATCGTAATGATCACAGTCAAAATAGAACCCCTCATAGTTATCCTTAATAAAATAAACAGTCTTATATAGCTTATCTTTGGGAAATCCAACTAATTTTTGAGATAAATAAAGTTCACAAACGATTCCCCAAACTACAGCATAACCATGTTGTACCGGTCTGCTCAATTCATATGAAAGACTCTCAAATGCATGTCCTATTGTATGTCCCAGATTCAAAGCCTTGCGGATTCCCCTTTCGAAAGGGTCTTCCTCTACAATTCGCTCCTTCACTCCCACAGAATCGACTACCAATTGTTTCAACTTATCATAATCTATATCTTCTGTATCAAAAGACAGAGTTGCCAACCATTCCTTCTCACTATCTATCAATCCATGTTTAACCATTTCAGCATACCCTGACAGGAAATTTTGATGGTCGAGACTACGGAAAAACACCGAGTCTATCAGTACTGTTTCGGCTGGGGCAAATGAACCAATTTCATTTTTCAATCCGTTAAAGTTTATGCCTGTTTTACCTCCTACCGCGGCATCAACTGCTCCCAAGAGAGTGGTAGGAATATTAATACATTTTATTCCCCGTTTGAAAGTAGCAGCAGCAAACCCTCCTATATCGGTAAGCATACCGCCTCCCAAATTGATGAGTAGGGAATGTCGTGTCGCTCCATTTTCTGAAAGGTATTTCCAGATAGACGACAAGGCTTCAATATTTTTATTATTGTCTCCCGCCTTAATTATTATCTTCCCGGCTCTGGCTATTTGCTCATTGCCCTCTACTAAAGGATAGCAAAGTCTCTCTGTATTCTCGTCGGTAAGTATAAACAACCTGTCAAAAGACAATTGGCTTAAGATATATGATAAATCCCTATTTAAATCCTCAGATTTTATAACTTTCTGCATTTATTATAATTTACGTTTTTAACTAAAAGGTAACAAAGGTTACACTTTTTCTCAGTTTTTTAAAGCCATAGGTTAATAGCTAAAACCGACGGCTACATTACTATAGATAAATATCTATTTAAAATATGCATCTTTTTCAAACTTATATCCTCTCAATACCTCACCTATTTTCATTGCCCGCTTTCCGGCAAATTGTATCTCTTTAATGCTTAATAAACCGCTTCCACAATGAACATAAAGATATGTTTTATTGTCTGTCGATATATAACCGGCAGGTTTATTATCTATACCATCATTCAATACTTCCGAAGTATATATCTTAACTATCTGAGGTTCTTTATCTTCAATATACAATTCAGTCCATGCGGCAGGGTATGGCGATAGACCTCTGATATGATTATGTATATTCTCCGCTGACTTATCCCAGTCAATACGGCAAGTTTCCTTGAAGATCTTAGGAGCGGCTTTCAATTCTCTTTGATCTGTATAAAATTGCGATTGATCTACAGTATCCACTTTACCCTCCAATATCATATCTACAGTCTTGCAGGCAAGTTTCGCACCTATATGCATTAACTCATTATATACTTTCCCTACATTGTCATTATCACCAATACTGATTTTATCCTGAAGTATAATTTTCCCGGTATCTATTTCGTGGGTAAGGAAAAAAGTGGTTACGCCCGTCTCTTTCTCTCCATTGATTATGGCCCAGTTGATTGGTGCAGCCCCCCTGTATTGAGGTAGCAAAGAGCCATGTAGATTAAATGTCCCCTGAGGCGGCATATTCCAAACCACTTCGGGCAACATACGGAAGGCAACCACAATCTGCAAATCGGCATTCCATTTCTTCAGTTCTTCTAAAAAAGATTCATCCTTTAGCTTTTCAGGTTGTAGTAAAGATAAGCCCTGTTCAAGTGCATAATTCTTTACTGCTGAAAATTGTATCTTATGTCCCCTGCCCGCTGGTTTATCCGGCATCGTCACCACGCCCACAACATTATATCCGTTTTCAACAAGGGCTTTGAGGCTTTCCACCGCAAAGTCGGGCGTGCCCATAAAGACAATACGCAAATCTCTTTTATCCATTCCTTTCAACTTGTTTTCCTTATACAAAAGTAACTAAAACATATAATCGCACAAAACAACAAAAGCGCAGAGAAACAAAGATTTCCGGTTGCGCCTTCCTATTTTATTTTAGATGCTATCAAGTATTCCTTTTGTCGCTATTCTGGCCAAAAGGATCTTTCTTGAAGAAAAGATACTTGAATAACCACATCAGGAGTATGACAACACATACAATGGCTATGGTAGCAACCGATCGCCATATAACAGCCCACGAAATAGGATATATATCCCATAAGGCTAGCACTGTCAATACTGCGCCCGTCAATACAATAATAGTAGATAATATCCCAAATAATAATCTCATAATATCTCTCTTTTATTAGTGATTAACAAAGATATAAAAACATTGACTTACTCCTCAACAAAGTTTTCCGCTAATACTTCTCTATAAACATCCAATATATTCGATTTGGAAATAAACCCTAAATAGACATCATTTTCATCCACCACAGGCAGATTCCATGCCTTGGTTTCATCAAACTGCCTCATTATCTTCTCCATTGTCATACCTACGACAATAGTTGCCGGAGCCGAAGTCATAACCCGGGAAATCTTGAAACGATTATACAGTTCCGGGCGAAACATTATATTGCGGATATTGTCCATCATGACCACACCAAGAAAACGCCCTTTATCATCCAGGACAGGAAAAGCATTTCTCGACGACCGTGATATAACTTTTACCATATCACCCAATGTCATATCAGGATGTACGGTCTGGAAATTCGTCTCTATCAGTTTCTGAATATCCATCAAAGTCAGCACTGCTTTATCTTTCTGATGTGTTATCAATTCTCCTTTCTTTGCCAACCGCATGGAGTATATGCTATGTGGTTCGAAAAACTTCATAACCAGATACGAACATATCGAAACAATCATCAACGGTAAAAGTAATTCATACCCTCCAGTCAGTTCTGCAATAAGGAATGTACCTGTCAGCGGAGCATGCATCACCCCGGCCATTACTCCCGCCATCCCCATAAGGGCAAAATTTTCTTCTGGAAGCAAAGGCAGATAACCCTTCAGTCCCAAATGATTAAGCGTAAAAGCAAATATAAATCCGGCAATACATCCTAAGAACAAGGACGGCGCAAATATCCCTCCTGTTCCTCCTGCTCCGTTTGTTGCACTCGAAGCAAAAACTTTCATCAATAAGACTCCCGATAGGAATAGTATTATTGACCATCTATAATCTTTCAACGGAAAGAATACACTATTATCAAGCAGTGAGCTATGTTCCGTCGAACCACTAATAAGTGCATTAATTGTATCATACCCTTCGCCATACAATGGAGGCAATAGAAATATCAGGATACTTAACAACGTTGCTCCTATAGCAAATTTTTGCCAGTAACTTAATTTCCGGAACTGATTTTCGAACCAATTCATTGCCCTTGTAAAATAGAGCGATACCAAGCCGCAAAATATACCAAGTAGAATAACATATGGTATCCTATTCAATGTAAAATCTTCGGCATGTGCATACTCAAACATAGAAGCCTGCCCCATCGTCAGATATGAAAGTGTCGCCGCCGTAACAGACGTTACCAAAAGTGGCAAAACAGTGAATGTAGTCAGGTCAAGCATCAGAACTTCTACCACAAACACCAATCCGGCAATCGGCGCCTTGAATATCCCTGCAATAGCCCCTGCTGCACCACAACCGATAAGTAACATCAGGTATTTTTGTTCCACCTTGAAGAAACGGCCTAGATTGGATCCTATAGCCGATCCGGTAAGAACTATCGGTGCCTCGGCCCCTACCGATCCACCAAATCCAATAGTGATAGAACTGGCAACGATGGATGTATATACATTATGCAATTTGATGAAACTCTTTCGCTGAGAGATGGCATACAGAATTTTTGTCACCCCATGACTAATATCGTCCTTCACTATATATTTCACATATAGTCCGGCAATAAGAATACCTATAGCCGGGTATATAAGGTACATATAGTTTGCTCCTTCTGTAAGGAAAGGCGAGGTTAGTATATTTTGTATAATGTGAATCAGGCTTTTAAGTATATATGCCGCCAAAGCTGTCAACACACCGATAAGGAAACTAACAAACAAAACCATTTGTTTTTCCTTCACATTCTTAGCCTTCCAAACCAGGAAATTATTATAAGTTTTCTTGAATGACATCACCGCTCTTATTGAACCTCCAAATGTATAAAAAATAGTCTAGACAAATAAATAATTTGACATTGTTCGTGAAAAAAGAAGCAGGATTAACTAATCCTGCCTCATCTGTTTTTTAGTCTTTAATGTATTTTACTATCCAGTCACCGACTTCCGACGTAGAATGTATTTTACCTGCTTTCAATGCAATATCTTCTGTCACTATTCCGGCATCCATCGAGGCTGCGACTGCTTTAGCTATAAGCGCACTTTCTTCTTTCAATTCGAAAGCATATTCAAACATCATAGCTGCAGACAAAATGGTCGCAAGCGGATTTGCAATATTCTTTCCTGCTGCCTGAGGATATGAACCATGTATAGGTTCAAATACCGAAGTATGAATACCAATAGAAGCTGATGGCAACATACCAAGCGAACCTGTAATAACAGAAGCTTCATCAGTAAGAATATCGCCAAACAGGTTTTCTGTAACCAGTACATCAAAACGTTTTGGCCATTGAATAATCTGCATTGCCGCATTATCGACAAACATATATTCTGTCTCCACGTCCGGATATTGTTTTTCAACCTCCTGAGCCACCTGACGCCAAAGACGTGATGTAGCTAATACATTCGCTTTATCAACTACTGTCACCTTCTTTCTACGCATTTGCGCATATTTATAAGAAAGATGTAAGATACGTTCTACTTCTTCTCTTGTATATATACATGTATCATATGCCGTATTTCCATCTTCACTCCTACCCTGTGGACGACCAAAGTATAAGCCTCCGGTCAGTTCGCGTACACACATAAAATCAGCTCCTTCTATCAAGTCTGAACGCAGAGGAGATTTATGTATCAGCGAAGGAAAAGTTGCAACAGGACGCAGGTTTGCATACAATCCCAACTTTTTGCGCATTGCCAGCAATCCCTGCTCAGGACGTACTTTAGCCGATGGATTATTATCATATTTAGGGTCTCCTATCGCACCGAATAATACGGCATCCGAAGCCATACATAATTCATGTGTGCCATCAGGATAAGGATTACCCACCTGATCTATAGCCGAAGCCCCGACCAGCCCGTATTCATAAGATAATTCATGCCCGAATTTTTCACATACGGCCTCAGTCACTCGTAATGCCTGCTCTATGATCTCAGGCCCTATCCCATCACCGGGAAGTACTGCAATGTTTAATTTCATATATTAGTTTATAAATTTATAGTCTACTAATTTTAATATTTTATGTTTATACACTTGCTAATATCCGAATTGGCATATTAATTACATATCTTCTATGATATTCAGCATCTTTTCGGTAGCTTTTACAGCAGCTTCCGTCTGGTCGGCATCAAGTCCACGTGTTTTGAATGTTTTCCCATTAAACTCCCATGTTATCACAGTCTGTACTAACGCATCCGTCCGTCCACCCGGTGGAATATATACGGTATAGTTAGTCAATGTGGGTATAGGTTTATTCAAACGTGTATATATTTTATACAAAGCTTTTGAGAAAGCATGGTATTGTCCGTCTCCCGGGGCAGTCCATTCATGTTCCTGTCCATCGATTTCTACTTTTACAGTAGCTGTAGGACGAAGTCCTTTGGTAAGAACAAATGCAAAGGAAAGAATTTTTATTCGACTTTCCTTCTCATTATTCTTCAAAACATCCGAAATAATATATGGGAGATCATCCTGAGTAATAATTTCTTTCTTATCTCCCAATTCAATCACCCTATCGGTTACTTTCTGCATATCGGCTTCATCCAGCTCTATTCCTAAAGCTTCAATATTTTTACGTATATTGGATTTCCCCGATAGTTTACCTAAAGCATATTCTCTGATCCTGCCAAACCGTTCCGGAAACAAATCATTGAAATAGAGATTGTTTTTATTGTCTCCATCAGCATGAATCCCTGCACATTGTGTAAATACATTATCGCCCACAATCGGTTGATTTGCTGATATTACCTGTCCCGAATAAGATTCGACCACACGGCTTACCTTATTGATATATTCTTCCCTAATAGATGTTTCTATATTAAGCTGGTCATGGAATACAGCAATAAGACTTGCCAAAGAAGCATTACCTGCCCGCTCACCAAGACCGTTTATTGTAGCATGAATCCCATGTATACCTACTTCCACAGCAACCATCGTATTGGCTACAGCCAGATCATAATCGTTATGCGCATGAAAATCGAAATGCAGGTTGGGATAGCGGTTTATCATCCGGCGACATGCACGCCATGTACTATGGGGATTCAGCACCCCTAATGTATCAGGCAACATAAAGCGTTTTATCGGAAAATCTTTTAAACCATCCATCATAAAATAGACATATTCTTCGGAATTGATGATCCCATTTGACCAGTCTTCAAGATAGAGATTCACGTTTATCTCCATTTTATGAGCCAGTTCCACCTCATACTTTATATCATCGAGGTGTTCCTGTGGTGTTTTCCGCAATTGCTCAGTTACATGCTTATATGATCCTTTAGTCAACAGATTTATAGTCTTGCACCCGGCCTTCTTTATCCAATCCAGCGAAGCGCCTTTATCTACAAACCCTAATATTTCGATTTTGTCAATATGTCCGGCAGATTGTGCCCATGAAGCAATCTTCTTCACGGTTTTAAACTCACCATCAGACACTCTCGCTGATGCAACTTCAATACGGTTTACTCCCAACTCTCCCAGCAGTAAATGAGCAATACTCGTTTTTTCCTGGGAAGAGAAAGAAACACTTGATGTTTGTTCCCCATCGCGGAGGGTCGTATCCATTATTTCTAACATAACAAAATCAAAATATCTGGTTATAATTTATCATTATTTAGTATCGAATACCACTTGCAAAATACCTGCAGCAGCATCTTTCTTAGGAGTCATATTTAGTTTCAATGATGTAATCACAAATGAATCTCCATCTGAGTGTACCAGATTGAACTGATCCTTCAGTATACTGTAAGAATCTGTACTATATAACGGGAATGATTTCCAGGCTCCGGTTCCGTCTTTATATTCCAGGTTCCACGATTCAGGAATTTGTACACCTCCTTTATCATCATACCAATACACGGAAAAAGCTTTTAAGTTAGTAGGTTTCTCAAAAGTAAATTCAATCGATTGTTCCTTTCCCCTTTGAGGCCATGCTGTCCATCGTTCAATATCGTTATCGAAAGAATGCTTCGGGTATTTACCGTTTACAATGGATAAAACATTTTCGCCTCCATTCGTATGAGTAGCTTTTACTTCGTTCAATATAACAGGCATAAAGCTTATACCTTCCTTTGCTTTATCTTCTGTCTCGGCAAACCATATATTCATAGTAGACACTCCTCTGTTATTCCATGCATAGTAAGGCACTAACGTAAGAGAAGAAGTATGTGATGTTCCCTTATTATCCAAATATTTAGCAGGAATACCCTTTACGAAGTCGATTCCTTTCAGCAAGCCTGTTTGTTCTTTCTCAATAGTCGGGGTATTGACTGTCCTTTCAATATAATATCTGTCTGCCCCACCCTCATTATCTACACCTTCGGCGCAATATACCAACGGGCCACGCGTGATAGCTACCCTACCATTATCGGCTTTCACTTCTTCAATAGCATGGGTATAACGCACAGGCATTGGCAACCGAAGTTCTACTTTATCACCTTTTATCCAATCCCTGTTTATGGATACGAAACCTTTCTCCAAAACGGGATTGTTTACTTTTTCTCCATTTACATATACTTCCCATTGTTGTGCATTATTGTCTATATAGCTATAAAGTTTTCCCGGAACGAATTGATTTCCTGTCCATGTAGGGATTCTCATTTTAAGGGTAAATTTCTGTTTCTTCTTATCAGGATTAACTGTCAGTTCTATTTTTTCATCAAACGGATAATTTGTTTTCTGAACCAATACTACTTTTCCCGATTTCAGATTGAAATCGACAGAACTACCTGTATAAAAAGCACAATAGATTTCATTATCGGTATGAGCGTACATCAATCCGGATACCTGCGGTACAAGCCGAGCCATATTGGTAGGGCAACATGCTGTTCCGAACCAGTGTGAACGATCGACCATACCAGAGGATTCAAGAGGATTAACATAAAAGAATTTATTGCCTTCCAAATTTACTCCGGCCAAAACATTATTTAATAAAGAAACCTCAGCGACATCCATATACTTACCATCTTTCTCCAATAAGAACATACGATGATTGAAAAATACATTTCCTACTGCCGCACAAGTTTCATTGTATGCTTCCTTGTTGGGTAACTCATACTCAGGGCCAAACCCCTCGATACCATGTATAGCTCCTAATCCCCCAGTGATATGCATACGGGTATCTACGATATTGTGCCATATCTTGTCAAGAGCAGGATTTAAAGTAGGATCATTCGTCAAAGAGCCCACATCCGACATAGCGGAATATAAATAAACCGCACGCAC
The DNA here is from genome assembly GCA_031285905.1 of Prevotella sp. Taxonomy (GTDB): domain Bacteria; phylum Bacteroidota; class Bacteroidia; order Bacteroidales; family Dysgonomonadaceae; genus Dysgonomonas. Next base: position 9,052 of record JAITVH010000088.1, on the reverse strand, counting down.
CGCGTGCCCTACAGCTTCATCCTGATCTCTGACAGGCGCTTGTTGTTGGGCGTATTCGGGAGACATAGTTCCCTTTCCATCAGGCACATAAGTCACACCACGGATATCAACAAATTTCTTTGCCATATCCAGATACAGCTTATTACCTGTCACTCTATATAGTTTTACCAATGCCAATTCTATTTCCTGATGCCCGGGAGCCTGATTTACAGGTTTTCCATCATTATATTTAGAGTCTCCCTGAAAGAAAACTTTATTGACATGCTTTGCACTTTTTTCTGCGATATCCAATAGATTTTTCTTTCCTGTGGCCTGATAATACGCAGCTGCAGCTTCGTACAAGTGACCGACATTATACAGTTCGTGACTATGAACTACCCACGAATAAGGCTTATCGCCCATACCGGAACCGCCCCAATGTTCATGGTTCTTGGCAGTACCAGTTGTATGTGCCGGATAGATATAGCCATCTTTTTCTTGCGCCTGAGCCAAAACCTGTGCAATATCATCTATTTGTTTCTCCAGTTCAGGATCGCGTTCCATCTTCAATAAATAGGCAGCTCCTTCGATTACCTTGAATAAATCGGATATATTGAAGCGGTTCGGTGCCGGAAGCGGCCCTTCTATTCCTTTCAGATAATTAGCTGTTTTTTGTAAATCTTCCACAGCTCCATGAGTACGCTCAAAAGCCACCGGAACCAGTACTTCCTTTTGAAGCTTCATCCGGTTACTCCAAAACTGATCCTGAAGTGTTACCTGATCAAAGGACACAGGCATGAGTTGCTGCGAATAACTATCTACAGAGATAATCCCCAGTAGAAAGACAATTAATGATATTACATTTTTCTTCATTAGTTAGAGGTTGAGGTTTGGTTTTATTTATAAAATATGATCTTTTTCGTATTGCTCTGTTAATTCTTTTTTAGATAGTAAATAATCGATATCATCCAATCCCTTAAGCAAACATTCCTTTTTGTAAGGATTGATCTCAAAATTTTCAGATTTTCCTGTTGCATTATTTGTTATCGTCTGGTTTTCCAGATCGATTGTTAATGTTGCTTTTGGATCAGTATTGACATTATTAAATATTTCTGATAAAAACTCAGGAGAAATAATAACAGGTAACACACCATTATTCAATGCATTATTTCTAAAAATATCGGCAAAAAAGCTTGACACCACTGCCCTGAATCCATATCCTGCCACAGCCCATGCCGCATGCTCACGACTAGAGCCACTACCAAAGTTCTTCCCGGCAACCAGAATCTGTCCGCTATAGGTAGAGTTGTTCAATACGAAATCAGTTTTCGGGCTTCCGTCTTTGTTGTAGCGCCAGTCAGCAAAAAGGTTATCTCCAAAGCCTTGTTTATCCGTAGCTTTCAAGAAACGTGCTGGTATAATCTGGTCTGTATCCACATTCTCGATAGGAAGTGGAACGTATGTCGATGTAAGTGTTTTAAATTTTTCCATTGAAACTAATTTGTAAATTAGCGAATTAGCATATTAGCAAATGGTTTTAATTAATCATATTGCTTTGATTTTGCTGTTCCGATAATTTTATTAATAATTTTTTGTAATACTTTAATATCTTCTAATAACTGAGTATTGAAAGGATAATTCTCTGAACTTTGGCAAAGAAGTAACCAATATTCAGTCTCATCTGCCTCTTTCGCTGCTATTTTCAATTTATGAATAAAATCTAATTTACTTTCTCCATTTTGTGCTTCCCTTACATTTGCTCCAATAGAAGTTCCGCTTTTTAACAATTGATTGGCAACAATAAATTTTCGCTCCTGCTCCAACAACTCAACAAAAGTAATAATATCTAATGCGAACTGAAAAGATAAATCAACTATTGGATTCCCAGTTTTATTCATTCAATTTTCAAATTTGCTAATTCTCGAATTTGCTAATCAGAGACTTCTTGGATCCGTAATTTTTCCTGTCACTGCCGCCGCCGCTGCCACTAAAGGACCTGCCAGTATTGTACGTGCCCCCGGGCCTTGGCGTCCCTCAAAGTTACGGTTCGATGTCGAAACTGCATATTTGCCCGCAGGAACTTTATCGTCATTCATAGCCAAACAAGCTGAACATCCCGGTTGACGCAATTCAAATCCTGCATCTTTCAAGATATCATACAATCCTTCTTCCCTGATTTGCTTTTCTACCATCCAGCTACCCGGAACAAGCCAAGCTATTACATTATCAGCTTTCTTCTTACCTTTCACAAAATTGGCAAACACGCGGAAGTCTTCTATTCGTCCATTGGTACAGCTACCTAAAAATACATAATCTATGTGCTTACCTTCTACTTTTTCACCGGGCTTGAAGCCCATATAGTCCATTGATTTTTGGAATGAAATACGTCCGGCTTCATCTATTTGATCCAATGTTGGTATTGCCTCATTGATACCCATTCCCATACCTGGGTTAGTCCCATATGTAATCATTGGCTGAATATCTGCTGCATCAAAGGTAAGTTCCTTATCAAATTTAGCCCCTTCATCTGTTTTCAAGGTTTTCCAATATGCTAAAGCCTTATCCCATTCCTCACCTTTAGGTGCAAATTCTCGCCCCTTCACATATTCGAAAGTGGTTTCATCCGGAGCTATAAGCCCCCCGCGAGCCCCCATTTCAATACTTAAATTACATAAAGTCATCCGCTCTTCCATTGACATATTACGAATAGCTTCTCCGGCATATTCTACAAAATAGCCTGTTGCTCCGCCTGTTGTCAACTTAGAGATCATATAGAGTGCCAAATCCTTTGCAGTAACACCTTCGCCTAATTTCCCATTGAAAGTTATACGCATTGTTTTAGGTTTTGTCTGCAATACACACTGACTGGCTAAAACCATTTCCACCTCACTGGTACCAATACCAAAAGCAATTGCTCCAAACGCTCCATGGGTAGACGTATGGCTATCACCACAAACAATTGTCATACCCGGTTGGGTAAAACCGTTTTCAGGCCCAATGATATGCACCACTCCATTTTTCTCATGACCTAACGGATAAAACAATTTTATTCCAAAGTCCTGTGCATTCTTAGACAATGTATCCAATTGATTTCTGGAAACAGAATCTTTCACAGGTTGATCCTGATTGATAGTTGGAGTATTGTGGTCTGCCGTAATTGTTGTCTTCTCTGGACGAAAAACCTTCAATCCTCTTGCCCTTAACCCATTAAATGCCTGTGGGCTCGTCACCTCATGGCAAAAATGGCGATCTATATACAACTGTGTAGGCCCATCCTTGACAGACGAAACTGCATGAGCATCCCAGATTTTGTCGAATAATGTTTTCATCTTTATTTATCGTTTTTTAGTTTTCTATTCTTTTTCAAAAAGCTCTTCTATATTTGCTAATACCTCACAATCACAGAATCCCCCATTATCTCTGAGCCAGCCTTTAATTTCATCAACATTATTCACCTTTTCAGATGTTAAAAATGTCTCTGTCAAATGTAAAGTATGATTACATCCATTTTCCAGTTCCTCATCTAAATAATCAAAAAGCTTTTCAAATATTTCACTATCTGTGGGAAGGCTATTTTCAAACTCCTCCTGTTGCTGGTGTTCATATTTATTTTTCAACTCTTTTTTATTCATCATATTTATTTTTTATTCAGATTCTTTATTATTCTTCTACCGATATTTTGTCCCGGCAGTTCTATTAATCTATATGTCAGGCTTGATATAACAAAAGTTAGTGTAACAACTATAGCATACATCAAGATAAAATTCAAAAATGACGTTCCAAACCCATCTATTCCCAATACATATGAAAAATGTATCTTATTAAAGAAATAAACCAGAGCAAAGTGAACCAGATACATGCTGAAACTTACTTTACCCACTGCCGCCAAAAGCCTATTAGAAAACAACTTGAAACTATATTTCGCCTGTATTATCAGTAATAAGACAAATACAAGGCTGAACATTATATTTTTAGGTATGGCAATATAACAAAATATAAGTATCAATATAGCTGCAAATATCCATGAGACAGGTTTTATATCATGCTCCTTCCTATTCAAATAAAAGTAACCAATAATACCTAATGGAAATACCGGTAACTGAATAAAAAAGTTAAAGCTATGATAGTATGGATGGTATGTATTAGCCTTAATAATAGGATCGGCAATAATAGCAAATAATAATGTAGAGAAAAACAAGATTAATGCCGAATTAAAGTTTTTAATCTTACTGCATATTAGCGGCAGAGACAGATAAAATAAGAATTCGACAGAAACCGACCATCCTCCGGGCACATAATTATTTGTAAATGGCGGGAACAAAGACGAGGTAAATGTAGCTTCGCTCAACAGGCATTTCAACGGAACCGGAGAGAAATCGAAATGAGGAAAATCGATATTTACATATCTGAAAAATGTAAAATATACGATTGCCAGATAAAACATCGGTGCAATGCGGAAAAATCGACGAATAAAGAAATTCCTGTTCTTATCAGGCTCATCCAGTCTGTTGTAGTGTGACATCATTAAAGTAAATGCACTCACCACAAAGAATAGTTGAACGCCATATGCACCATTATGTATTATATTCAACAACAGACCTTCCTGAGGGAAATATTGCGTGGTATTATCCAATACTGTACCAACATGTACCAGTATAACCAACAACACGGCTATTCCTCTAAGGCTGTCTATATATTGATATTTCTTAGGCTCCATCGACTTATCCTATATTACAAATTTATTCACTGCATTGATAAAGGCCTCTACCGATGCTACGACAATATCGGTATGCGCCGAAAAACCGTAATAATTCTGCCCTTCGTGTGATACCTGCATATGTACTTTTCCCGTATCGTCACTTCCTTTATTGATAGCCTGTATAAGGAATTCTTCGATAACCATCTGACGTTTGATAATTTCTTTCACTGCCTTTATAGCCGCATCTACAGGGCCATTACCGGTAGCTGAAGCCTGAAATTTCTCTCCTGCGATATCCAGTCCTACTACTCCGATACATTTTACCCCCTTGCCGGAAGTTGTTTGCATAAAGTCCAACTTGATACGGTGCATTTTATCGGTTTCTTTACCGGCCAAAGCCAAGATATCTTCATCTGTTATATCCTTCTTTCGGTCAGCTATTTCAAGGAAACGCTGATATAATTCAGACAAATGATCATCATCAACTTCTATTCCTAGCAATGAAAGCCTGTTTTTAAGGGCAGCACGGCCGCTTCGGGCAGTAAGTACAATGGCGTTATCATCAATGCCTACATCTTTAGGGTCTATAATTTCGTAGGTAGAAAGGTTTTTCAACACACCATCCTGATGGATACCTGAAGAATGAGCAAATGCATTACGACCTACAATAGCTTTATTGGGTTGAATTGGCATATTCATCAAACTTGATATCATGCGGCTGGTAGGATATATCCGCTGTGTGTTGATATTAGTCTCTATCTTCAATTCTTTATGGCTTCTTATTGCCATTACCACCTCTTCCAACGAAGTATTTCCGGCGCGCTCTCCTATTCCGTTAATCGTTACTTCTACCTGGCGTGCGCCGTTCAATACTCCCATAATGGAATTGGCTGTAGCCATACCTAAATCCTGATGACAGTGTGTAGACAAGATAGCATTCTTCATATCCACATTATCTATCAGGTATTTAATCTTTGCACCGTATTCGGTAGGCAAACAATAACCTGTGGTATCAGGTATATTCACAACAGTTGCTCCTGCATTTACTACAGCTTGCACCACCCGCGCCAGATATTCATTGTCGGTACGTCCGGCATCTTCTGCATAAAACTCGACATCTTCAACATAACGTTTTGCATATTTTACACATGCAATAGCCCGTTCAAGTATCTCTTCCTGAGTGGAATTAAATTTATACCTAATATGATATTCGGATGTACCTATACCTGTGTGAATTCGTTTCTTTTTGGCATATTTTAATGCCTGGGCGGCTACCTCTATATCTTTTTCTACCGCACGTGTCAAAGCACATATTGTTGGCCAAGTCATCGCTTTGGATATTTCGACCACCGAATTGAAATCACCGGGACTTGATACAGGAAATCCGGCCTCAATAACGTCAACACCGAGCATTTCAAGGGCTTTGGCTACTTCAATCTTCTCAATTGTGTTCAACTGGCAACCGGGAACCTGCTCTCCATCTCTCAATGTTGTGTCAAAAATAAATAACTTGTCCATGATTTTTGTTTTGAATAATTTAATTTACAGTATATAATTACATAAAAAAACCTTTCTCATCTTTTCAAAGTGAGAAAGGCTCTAGCTTAATTTATATTTTACTACATAGCAATGCTCACCCTAAATTTCTCCAGAGAATAATGAGTGAACTAAGAATAATATTACTATGTGTTGACATATCGTTATAATTTTCAATTGACAAAGTTATTTCATTTTTTCTGAAATACAAATAAAAAGATTAGTTTTTTATGAATTTGTGACATTTATTCAATTTAGGAAGTATCAATGATAAAACCTATCTTTGCATCTCAAATTAAAGTCATTATTCACAATGCTTGGAGCTTTCACTAATTATCTTAAAAAGCATAATTATATGCGGTTCGATCTCAAAGCCGTCCTTTTTGATATGGATGGAGTACTTTACGATTCTATGAAATGGCATGCCAAGTCTTGGAAAGAGACAATGGATGAATTTGGGATTTCTAGTACGCCGGAAGAGTTTTATTTATATGAGGGGATGGTTGGGAGAACCACTATCAACCTGTTGATGAATAGAGAAAAAGGCAGAGAGGCAACCCCAGATGAGATAGAAAAGATATATAAAAGAAAAACAGAGCTATTCACTAAATACAATGACGGAAGCCTCATCCCATATGCTTACGACTTTGTGAAGAAAGTACGCGATACAGGATTAAAATGTATGATCGTTACTGGATCGGGGCAACCGACATTAATCAATAAAGTAGAACATAATTTCCCCGGATTATTCGATGTTAAGAGCATGGTTACTGCCTTTGATGTAAAACATGGAAAGCCTCATCCCGAACCGTATTTAATGGGACTAAAAAAAGCAGGTAATCTCAACCCAAATCAGGCGATAGTAATAGAGAATGCACCCCGGGGAGTGGAAGCTGCCGTTGCCGCCGATTTGTTCACTATCGCCATTAACACAGGCCCTATTGAGGATAAAGTATTATGGGATGCCGGAGCAAATATTGTGCTTCCCTCAATGAAGGCTCTTTATGATAATTGGGAAAAATATTATGCTGAACTGACAAAATAGAAATATATAGTTTATATACCATTCTTTAACGCTGAATAACAGAACAAAGAGTCAAGTTACGATGTTTATTTGTGATACAAAAGAAATTTAATTTAAACAAATAAAAATCATGCTTGACAATATTTTAAACATCGTAAAGGAACAAGCCTCCAATATTATCGCAGGCAACAGTAATGTTCCGGAAGAAAAGAAACAGGCCGTAGTAGACACAACTGCTCATATAGTTGTAAATGAACTTCAAAATCAATTATCATCCGGTAATATTTCACAACTAACAAGTCTTTTGGGAGGAGACTCTACAGGTGGAAGTTCTATCGTCAACTCCATAGAGAATTCTGTTAGTTCAGCATTAACAAGCAAGGTTGGACTTAATTCGTCTGTGGCTACAAGTATTGCCTCTGCTATCATTCCGGCTGTAATGAACTTATTAAACAAGAAATCGAATGATCCGAATGATTCCTTTAATATAGAATCTTTGATACAGTCATTCACTGGCAGTGCAGGAAGCAGCAACAGCGGAGGTATATTAGGTAAATTAGGAAGTCTATTTGGTAAATAAAACTATGATTCTATTATATAGAAACGTCAAAAGAAGGTCATTGGTCTTCTTTTGTTGTTTTTATAACTTCCCATACCTCGGTTGGTATATCGGATTCAATAATATCCGGCTTTCTTTTTAGTTCTTCTCTATAAGCTTCTTTCCGCTCTTCAGCCGTTTTCTTTCTATCATGAGTAGGAGCATAAGAGACCATACATCGGACCCCGTTGGAATGAAGTTTTTTAACAATATGGATATTTTTCTCATCTATTGTCGGCCCCACATATGCAATCATATTTTTCCATGGCACACCCGATATAGACAGATCTTCGTATTCTTTATCATTACGGGCAAAAGCAGAGAACATAATGCCTGGGAAACGATCATAATAATATCTGGCCTGAGCCCCTGTATGGATCGTCAGCATAACATGTTTTTCAGCTTTGTGCTTTTTTATCAGATCGACTATCATCTCCATAGGAACATCTTTCTTGTCAAGATTGACAATTGTTTTCCCTTTACTCCATACAATCACATCTTCCAACAGAGGTATTTTATATGGCGTAACGTTTCCTTCACTATCTTTCAGTCTTATATCCTGTAGTTCAGCCCATGTATAGTCTGATAATTTTCCTTTACCAGTTGTTGTCCTGTCCAATGTTTCATCATGCATCAAAACAATTACTCCATCCTTGGTAAGCCTCGGGTCTATTTCAAAAAATGCAGGGATTTTACTCAATACATTTTCAAATCCTTCAATGCTATTCTCTGGAAAGCCTTTTTCTCTCCCACCCCGGTGACCAGTCACTATTATAGGATTATTTTCTTCATACTTAAAAAAGGCCTGAAGTTCTTTCTTATTTTTAAAACTTAAATAGTTAGGGTTATTTTGGGCAGATAAACCTATTCCTGATAAAACGAAAAATATAAGTAGTACTGCTTTTTCTCTCATGTTATAATATTTCGGGCATTGTAAAGAGGCTGTCCGGTCGAACAGCCTCCAATTAATAATTTAGGTAAGAACGTATTAGCTGTTATACACAGCCATCAATCAAATAATTATTATATCCTTTCCCAGCTGTTATTTTCACTACTTTTCAGACATGCATCTACAATTTTCATTATGTAAGTAGCATTCTCAAAGTCAGAATAAGTAGGGTTTTCAGAATAGGTATTGTTAAATATAGAATTATAGAATTCACGGAACCCATTGGTGAAAGCATCTGCCCAGCCCACAGGATGTAGATCGGAAGAG
>JAITVH010000024.1 GCA_031285905.1 Prevotella sp. | reverse complement strand
CATTTTGTTACTTCTAACAAAAATAGAAATTTCAAATGTACACGTGGAAAAATTGAATGCTATTGACTGAAAATCAAATAATTATATATGTTGTTAAAGAGTTTTAGTGGACACTAGTGTAAAATATTACGCCCCTACAGAAAAGACTAAAAAGTGTAACCTTTGTTACCTTTTAGTTAAAAATAAATATCAACTACTGATTCGCATTAATAACTAAAGAGGTTTCAACCAAAAGATTGAAACCTCTTTAATTTAAATATACATTAAACTAATATAATCAGAAGTTATAAGCTACTCCTACTCCTATCATTTCTTTAAACTGTACCCGGGGGCCGCGAGTAGTTCCGTCTTGTTGTATAATTTTCACATCATCATCATATTTCAGTGTAGTATTTATACTGGCACTGAGAAATTTGTTGATTTTCATGCTAAGGAGAAGATCCCAGTTTACATCGACATTGCCGAAAGAACTATTATAAGCGGTAAAAAAATCGACTGTCGATATCAGGTTTACATTTTCCATTATCTTTCTTTCCATACGTGCTTTTACGTAGGCTCCCAGTTCAGCTTTAAATCGATCACCGGGATCAACACCGAAAGCCCCTATGCTGGATAGGTAGTCGTCTTCAACAAATGTCAATTTCCCAGCTATTGGTGACATGTAAATAGAATACCATGTCCCCGGACGATATTCAATACCTAAAGAAATGTTTGAATAAGCCGGAGCAAAGAATTTAGATATGTATCTGGACTTATCAGGATAGTTATATCCTTTATAGAATTGGGATTTGAAATCACCCATTATTGTGTAATACCATTTGTTATCGGTAGAATAACCTAATTGTGTGGTAAAATCAATCTTATCACTTGTTTTCTGGGTTCCCAATGTCTTGGTATTTGTTAACCCATATTCCAAAGCCAGTGCGTTTGACCATAACCAGTTTCCGCTCTTACGTGTAAGCGATCCGTTCAGGTAAGCAGTCCCGGCCAAGGCGTTCTCACCCCCGGCAGACCAGTTACTTACTGTTGTCTGGGAGGCATTTATTCCTGTCACTCCCTTCAGGTACCATTTTCCATCTTCGAGCTTGTCTTTATTATCCTGCGCAAATACGGCTAATATAGATAAAGCAGAAGCCATTATCAATAAAATACGTTTCATTATACAAAAATTATTTAAGTTTAAATATTATGTTAAGATATTATCTTAATTTTAAGATATCACCTTCCACTGGAACATATTCATAGTCTTTTTTGTTCATCTTATATAAATTCTTCACCTTGATGCCATACTTCTGAGAAATGCTGTGCATCGATTCTCCTACTTTTATAATGTGTTGTGTATAAGGTTTGTCTGCTTTCTTTTTCTTGTCCTGAAAATAAACAATGTCTCCATCCTTAAGAGGGAATCCTTTTGGTACCTCATTATATTTGTATAAATCTTTAGCCTTGAACTGGAATTCTGTTGCAATAGCTTCATAGGTATCACCATTCTTAGCCTCTACATATATGAGGTTATGAGTTTTATAAGGGGTGTGTGCATACTTAGGTACAACTATGTTATCTATTACTATAGGCCCTTTGCCGATCGCCGTATTATCATGTAAATATAGTTCATAGTCTTCGATAATCTTTATCAGTTTATTTGCGTATGCTTTATCTGTAGCATACCCACATTGCTGCAGCCCTCTGGCCCAAGCCGGGTAATCTGTGATGTCAAGTTTAAAGAGAGAACTATAACGATCTCTTTTCAGGAAGAGAGCATGGTCTTCATAAGAATCCTCAGCCGAATTATATACCCTGAAACAATCGTTAGGCAAGTCATCTGCTTTATACATCCGTTTTCCAGTCCATGTTGGATGGCACTTTATCCCAAAGTGGTTTTTCCCTTTTGTGGCAAGATCGCTGTTGCCTGCACCCGATTCCAATAAGCCCTGGGCTAATGTGATACTGGCCGGGATCTTATGTTTTTTCATGTGATCGATAGCAATATACTTATAAGTATCCACATAGCTTTCCCATGTTTTATTCCGTTTAGCTTGGGAAGAAACTGTAACAAAAGGGAAAGTAAATAAGAGAATTAAAATAATATATCCATAAAATAAGTTTGACCGACAGGCTTTTTTCATACTTTTATAAAGTTTATATTTTATTATCGCTCTATGAAATTATTAAATATCACGGCAAAGATACATGTTTACACTATTGATGAGTGCAACGAAAGTAAAAAAAAGCTTATAGAAAGAGCAAAATTGGCCACACACATGGCTTATGCGCCGTATTCCGGCTTCTGTGTCGGTGCAGCTGTATTACTCGAAAACGGTGAAATCATATCAGGAAACAATCAGGAAAATGCTGCTTATCCGTCAGGGCTCTGTGCCGAACGGGTAACGGTGTTCAATGCCAATTCCCAATTTTCTCAGACTGGTATAGAGGCAATTGCCATAGCAGCTTTTCATGACGGGGATTATACTAATGAGCCTTGTTATCCCTGTGGTTCGTGCAGGCAGACTCTTTTAGAAGTGGAAAATCGTTTTGGGAAGAGTTTGAAAGTGATAATGTATGGAGAAAGTGCAATCTATGAGGTAGATAGCATAAAAGACCTCCTTCCTCTCAGTTTTGGTAAGGAATCGCTGAAAGAATAGATTACTATTTTATTTTAAAGTCTTTCAGTTCTTTAGTCAGTTCTTTAGCCTTATTACCGGAAACTTTATCTAATAGTTTCCAAAACCTCTCACCATGGTTCATTTCCACTGTGTGACATAATTCATGCAATATCACAAAGTCTATTAGGTGTTCGGGAAGTAACATGCAAAAGTAAGACAGGTTTATGTTTTTCTTGGAATTGCAACTGCCCCATCGGCTGCGGCTCTTATTGATTTTTATGCTATTGACAGAGAATCCTTTATCTTGAGCAAATGTTTTTACTTTGGATGGAAATAAGCGGTTGGCTTCATATCGTAAGGCTTTTTCTATTAATTGCCTAATGACGCTTTGAGTTTTCTGATCGCTAAAATCAGTTCCGGCAGGACATGAGATGGATAAGATTCCATCTTTGAGATTCATATAGTGATTGCTGATTGAATTACTTTCTAAAATTTTAAGTGTAAAACTGAAAGTCCTGAAATCTGTCTGAAGGGTAAAGATATTTGGCTCGGATTTCTTCTCAGCCATTTTCAGCAACCGGGGTTTCATTTCCATCACTACCTTCTCTATATATGATATACTGACGGAAGGGGGATGAGTCAGTTGGAAATAACCGTCTTTTCTACGTACGATTATCCGTCTGGCTCTTGTGTTTTCTACCAGCCTGATTTCTCCTAAATCTTTATCTTCTATAACCATCTCAAAAAAACGAAAAAAGCCTAACAAAAAGTGTTAAGCTCCTTTCCTTATCATCATTATAAAAACTTACTTTGATTTATGATTCTCTTTTATATATGCTTCCAAAGCGGCAGTCATGGAGGGCATCCCGGGTAGAGGAGCTTCGCAATCGAGGCGCAAACCTGCATCACGTACAGCCTTGGCTGTAGAAGCGCCAAAACATCCTATAGATTTATCTCCCTGAACGAAATTCGGAGCATTCTTAAACAAAGATACTATACCTGATGGACTGAAAAAAACAAGCATATCATAAGATAGTATTTCTTCTTCTGTGAATTCATTACTTACGGTCCTGTACATGATAGCCTTTGTGTAATCCACTTTTTTGGCATCTAACACTGCTGTAAGATCTTCGGAATGTACATCTGATACCGGAACAAGAAATTTTTCTTTATTATGTTTGGTCAAAGGTGTAGCCAACCCGTCCATCTTACCCGTGGCGCTGAAAAATATCTTGCGCTTACGATATACAATATATTTTTGAAGATATAAGGCAACAGCCTCTGATATACAAAAATACTTCATCGTTTCGGGCATTGTTATTCTAAACTCTTCGCAAAGAGCAAAAAAATGATCAATTGCAGTCTTTGCTGTAAATACAACAGCCGTATAATCTTGTATATTAATCCGCTGTTGTCTAAATTCTTTTGCATCTAAACCTTCAACCCTTATAAAAGGACGGAAGTCCATTTTCAGATTATATTTCTCCGCTATATCATAATAGGGAGATTTTTCTGTATTGGGCGCTGGTTGAGATATCAGGATCTTCTTAATCTTCAAAGCCATAATGTGTTAAAAACGTCAATATCATATAAGTAGCACAAGCCTTTATATAAATAGAAATACGGTAATATTTCAAAGGTGCAAAGGTACGCAATCAAAAACAAAAAGTTAAATTTTTCGCTAATAAAAAAGATTATTATTTGATAAAAAAGTATTAATTGAACTATTAGAAATAATATGCCCATAAATACTATTATCTGAAGATTGTAATAGTTGGAATACAATAGCAGCATGGTGGGGATGACATAGATTATTCCTAATATTTCTATTGACACTATGTATTTTTGCCGCCATAATGTCATTTGCTTTCCTGCTTCGAAGATGAACCCTATAAAACGGTACGACATATCCTTAATGAAAAGGAAAATAATGATGAACAATATGAATATAAGTATAGTAGGTAAAGGAGCCCGGTATCCTATCTGATATGGATCATACTCTATAAAATAATCGTATAAGCAAACAGATGCTAGAACGATAGCCTGGAATATAAGAAAATAACTGTAGAGCGTTTCCTTGGTGGTAGACTCAATACGTTCCCCAGGATTGAAAGAGAAGAGTGTTTTGAGGTTCTCGCTCAGAAAAGCGAGTCCTCCATTATATACATGGGCAAAAAAAAGAAAGCATAATAGAAGTAGACCAAACACTCCGTCCGAATGTTCTATATTAAAAGGGATAGGATTACCTTCATGCCGGATGGAAGTAGTTTCCGCATTCGTTCCTGATAAGTCAATAATACTATCAGAGTATATACCAACTTCAGAAGATGAGCCAATAAAGGCATATAAGAAAGTGCTGTTGTTGCCTTTATATTTAATGTCTACGTTCTTCAAAATATGTTTTCTTAGAAAGAAGTATATCTCAAAAGTAATGAGATATACTTCTCAATATTATATTATTATTTTACAGGTTAAATTCTTCTTTTATTTGTTCTACATAGTCAAGCTTTTCCCATGTGAATAATTCCACTTCACGGACGATTCCCTCAGGATTATAACGCGAACGGAATTCCTTCTTCACAGTCTGCGGCTCCCTGCCCATATGCCCGTATGCAGCTGTTTCAGTATAAATAGGATTTCTTAGTTTCAGTCTTAATTCGATCGCTTTAGGACGCATATCAAACATTTGAGAAATTTTTTCAGCAATTTCTCCGTCCGAAATGTTTACTTGCGATTTAGCATAAGTATTTACGTAAATATTCATTGGTTTGGCTACCCCTATAGCATATGATACCTGTACCAATACTTCGGAAGAAACCCCGGCAGCAACGAGATTTTTTGCAATATGACGTGCCGCATAAGCCGCTGAGCGGTCTACTTTAGAGGGATCTTTTCCCGAGAAGGCTCCACCTCCGTGTGCTCCTTTTCCTCCATAAGTATCTACAATAATTTTACGACCTGTCAGTCCGGTATCGCCATGTGGCCCTCCGATGACAAAGCGTCCTGTAGGGTTTACATGATATGTAATATCATCAGTAAACAGTTTAACAACATCTTCACGGAATTTATATTTACTCTTTACTCTGGGAATAAGGATGTTGATTACATCATTTTTTATTCTCGCCTGCATCGTTTCATCATCTCCAAATTCATCATGCTGAGTGGAAATGACTATTGTATCGATGCGTAGAGGTGTTCCGTTGTCATCATATTCTATTGTAACCTGCGATTTTGCATCCGGACGCAAATATGGCATCAATTGTAGTTCATTCTTACGGATTGCAGAAAGCTCTAATAATAGTGCATGCGACAAGTCTAAAGCTAAAGGCATGTAATTGTCAGTTTCATTTGTTGCATACCCAAACATCATACCCTGATCACCAGCACCTTGATTCATCGGGTCGGATTTGCCATCTACTCCCCTGTTTATATCATCAGATTGTTCATGAATTGCCGATAAGACACCACAGGATTTAGCCTCAAACTGATATTCGCTTTTTGTATAGCCTATCCGTTCAATCACTTTCCGGGCAGTTTCAGGTATATCAATGTATGCCTTCGATTTAACTTCTCCGGCTAATATGACCTGACCTGTTGTTACCAGTGTTTCACATGCTACTTTTGAATTGGGATCATATGCCAGAAATTCATCCAACAACGAATCGGAAATCTGATCTGCTACTTTATCGGGATGCCCTTCGGATACAGATTCAGATGTAAATAAATAACTCATAATACTCAATTATTCTACTGTTAAACAAACAGGAAGGAATTGTAAAGTGCATTTGCAGAAAATGGTTTAGCATTTTTTCATGTGGTTGCAAGCAGTACAAATCTATCCACTTTTATTGAGTGCAAAGATACTTATTTTTTATATTCTAAAACATGGATTATTGAAAAAAAATAAACCCATACTCAATCGGTATGGGTTTATTAAATAATTTTATGTCTTATTTATTGATTTGCAAAATCGTATAAAGCTTTTCCTGTTGAATTTTCAGGATCTATTTCCAGTACTTTTTCGGCATTACTTTTCATATTGGCTTTATCTTCCGCTTTTCCGCCATGATCTACAAATTGCAGGTAATAGTAATAGGCCAGATAGCTATATGCTTCGAGTAAAGGCCTATTGTCAGCTGCATCTTTGTCTTCTTTTGCCAAGATCACTTTAATAGTTTCTTCATAATAAGGTTTCGCAAGGCCTGCAGTAGATTCAGGATCCATAGCTACATTGGTACGTGCCCTCCAGTAAACGCCTAAGTGGCTGGCAGGCATACGTTCTGCTACTGTAGCAAAGGCAGCATCTGCTTTAGTATACATATCTTTTGCTTTAACCTTAGCTTCCGCCGGGGTAACACTGATAGAGTCTTTCGCTGCTTCTGCACCTCCCCAATAATAATAGCGACCTAATATAAAATAATCTTGAGCATCTACGGAATCAGGTGCAAGCTCCATATATTTTGAATACAAACTTGTGGCATCATTGTAGTTATTTGCATCTGCACTGAAAGTAGCAACTTCTTTATATAAAGGTCTGTCAGTTGGAGCTAGTTCTATAAGTTTTTTATATTGCTCTACTGCTTTTGCTTTATTGCCCACTTCACTCAAAATATTTGCATAAACTTTGTAGTCGAGGCTTAATATACTGTCACCTTTATTTAAAGGAAGATTAAAGAATTTTTCACCGGCTTTTAGTCCTGATTGATAATCTTTCAGTCCATTGTTATTGTACATCACCAAACGATTCAATACAAAGTTGTTAGGTTCTTTTGCCAAACCTTCTTCCAAGAGAGTCAATGATTCGTCATATGAACCTGTAAAATAAAGAGTGGATGCATAGCGTATTATATCTTCGGTAGTATAGTCGCCTCCTGTAAAGTATTTCTTATATGCCTCAAGCGCAGGGCCATACATTCCTTTATTACGATATAGATCTCCTAGTTCCTTTCCTACTATTGTCAGATCGGGACGAGCTTGCGCTGCCTTGGTGAGCATATCTATAGCAGTATCCATATTGATATCTTTATATACTCGTGCACCTTTCATATAAGCAAGTGCGCATTTTTCATCGAAGTTAATAGCCTGATCATATTGTCTGGCGGCATCACCCGGTTTATTTTCTTTAGCTAAGATATCTCCTTCAAATATATATATATTAGGATCCTTTTTATCAGCTTTGCGTGCATCCTGCAATTTCTCCATTGCCAGATCTTTCATCCCATTGTCCAGGTACGCTTTTGCGATGGCTAAGATGACAGTCACATCTTTTTTGTTTTTTTTCTGAACATCTTTCAGCTTATTCTCAGCTTCTTTCTGGTTGGATTTCAACTCAAGTTTTGCCAAACCGATAGCATTTAATCCAGACTCAGGATCAGCAGCCAATCCTTTTTCATAGTGTGATTTAGCTTCAGCTGTGTTGCCTTCCTGAAGAGCAATTTCACCTAAATAATAATGTGATTCTGCCGGTGATTGCCCCATGTTTTTAGTGAAATAGTCTTTTGCCAGTTTAATTTCGCCTAAGCTTAGGTAGTCTACTCCCGGACTATTTTGTGCAAAGGCGGAAATACTGATCATAATACTCAATAGCGAGCCTAAAAAATACTTCATTTTCATCTTTCTAAATATTAATACTTTATTATGATTAATTTTGTTTATAGTTTTATCTTAAAGAGAAGGTCTTACACTAATTACTCGTGTGTGACTGTATGCAGGTAAAAGTCCCGACTTCAATATAATTCTTTGTCCTCGTTCTCCTGCTGCAAAGTGAACAAAGCCCGATGGCAATCCTCCTCTCACATCTGTTATCATTATATAAAGATCTCTGCTTAAAGGATATTTCTGTAATTTAAGAAATGCAGCGAACGGCTTGTAACTATTATCAAAGGTGGCCTTATCCTCTCTACTTACAGACATGACTGTTATATTCTTTATAAAACTCAGTTTAGTAGAATCATTAGGATTGCTTACCCAGTTGACTCCGATGATACCCAATGCATTTGGATTAGAAGCTACGTAATCTACCACTTGCTGGTTAGGCGTCCGATTATATATATCTACTGCAGTAGTACTGTCTATCGCTACAGCTCTCAGATTATCACCTAGTGGGTCGCCTCCGCAAATAGAATCCTTTATATATCTTACAGTACTCGAATTAGGTGTATCGAATGTGACAGCGATATTTCCAAGCTTAGAGTCCGGATTCAGTTCTTTCCATAAACGGATTTTTCCGGTCATAATCTTTTTAATATCGGATACTGAAATCAATGTATCAGGATTAGCTTTATTTACGATCAAAGCGATAGCATCCGTTGCGTATTTTTGTGAACGAAGTTGTTGTTTCCGTTCTTTTATAATAAGCGCTTCGTTTTTCGTAAGTTCACGAGAAGCAATAAGTACTCTTATGCTGTCAGCCATAAATAACTCAAAAGCATGCCTTTCGTTGGTGTATACGGGAATAATGGTGGCTTCATCATTCAATGCCTCGAACACATCGATCTGTTCCTGAACGATGGGTGCAAAACATTCATCAGCAATAATCTCGGCAACACCACTAGTCGGTGTATCTGTACGTATTGTTCTTGGTTTTCCACTACAGGATGTATATGTGAATATCAATAAAACAAACGACAAGATATTGAAAATAAAAAACAGCTTTTTCATATATTAATTACTTAATTCCGCTTCTGGTATTATATTTCTTTCCACAAACGATAGCCTCTAAACAATCCATATGCGAAGAATAATATCCCCATTACTATCCTGATGACATAGCTTACAGAATCAAAGATAGGGGTAAACACCATTAATATGGATACACAAAGGTAGAAAAATACCATAAAAATACTATATACCATTCTAAATGGTGATTTGGACGGTTTATTTTCTTCTTTCATATTTTCTTTTTATTGGAAAAGAAGAGAAGATGATTTTTTAAGTTCAAACTTCTCTTCTTCTCTAAGATTTATTTTGTTTTGTAACAAAAATGCGATTCAATAAATACCAGAACTTTATTGTTTCAGACGGAATAGAATAGGCAGTGTGAAATACACCGGCACATTCAAACCATTTTGCTTACCTGGTACCCATTTAGGCATCAATTTTACTACACGTACAGCTTCTCTGTCGCAAGAAGGGTCGATACCGCGCACCACTGTAACATCTGAGATCTCACCGGTTTTGGTAACAACGAAACGTATTGTTACACGCCCCTGTATACCAGACTCCTGTGCTACTACCGGATACTTAAGGTTATCAGAGATAAACTTATTCATTTCGGCTTCACCTCCCGGAAATTCCGGCATTTGTTCTACTGTTACGAATGGTTTCTCTTCTTTCGGAGCTTCTTGTACAATTTGTTTATGCTCCCTTAAGTCAGCAATATCAATACCATGCTTGTCGTCAGTGCCTTGTATACTTGCTACCGAAACCTGAATTCTTGTATCCTGAATTTCAGACTGGCTTGCCATTTCTGTTTCCTTTACTTCTTCATCCTTGGCAATTACCGGAGGAACGAATTTCACTGTTGTTTTCAATGGCGGTGGCGGTGGCGCTGTTTCCTGTTTGATTATATTTTCCTCAGGAATTTCAGGTTCTACCGGCATGTTCGTCATCTCATACGTCTGGTCCATTGGTCCTATATCATTTTTCGCAGTCAAACTTTTCACTGCAGAAACCAAACTTGGTAATGCTGATACTACAACCGCAAATAACAAGACTACAGCGAATGCTACAATATGCCTTTTAGATGATGATTGACGTAGCCTGTAAGCTCCATATTGCTTATTCTTATTTTCAAAGACCACATCACACCATTCCTCGGAATTTAATTTGATATCTTTTGCCATAATTTTACTCCTTTCTTAAATAATGTGATTACTTAGCTGCGGTACGATCCGCACCATAGTCCCCCCTAGTCTTATAATTTTCCAGCATAAACTGATCACCTTCTGCCATATCGACAATCGCATAAATGTCGATGCTGCAAATAGCCATTTCATCGAGAGCATCAACCAGATTACGGTAATTTGAATCTGCCGTTGGTTTTATTACAACCACCTGTGCCATATCTTTATTACCTTTTATCTCTCGGGCCCTTTCGTTAAACTGTCTATTATATTCCTCCTCAGACATTTTCTTCTTCTTTTCCGTAAATTCACGTCTCAATTCTCTCATTTGAGACACGATAAGAGCATTACGTTCGAGTAAAAGTGCCCTAAGGCCGTCAGGTGAATAAGTTGTTTCCTTGAGAGAGGTGTAATCCTCATAGTTAGGCATTCCTTCATAATAATATACTTTATCATCTTCGCCTAACAAAAGCGTAACCGCTTTGGATTCCTTAACCTTTACTTCATCTTCTTTATTTAGTTTCTCATCGGTGGGCATCGCAATATTCATGATTTGCGGCTTGCTCAATGTGGTACAGAACATGAAAAATGTAATCAATAACATGTTCATATCCACCATTGGAGTAAAGTCAACCCTTAGTATCTGTTTTTTGGGTTTACCTTTTTTCTCTTCGCCACCACCGGACTGTTGAACTTCTGCCATAATTTTATCCTTTCTTCTTAATGTTTAAATTATGTATTTAAATATCCGACGGAGCGCCCCTTAGATTTGTCAAAAGACTGTACCGGTTTTCTTTCATCTTAACCAGATTTTTCAATACTCCGTCTATCATCGGATATGGAGTAGTGACATCAGCCTTAATCGCAATTTTCATATCATCACCACCTATTTCGCGTGCGTGTTTTATCCATTGCCTGAACTGGTTGTTGGTACTATCCATCGGCACGCCATACTTCTTCACTTCATCTTCACGGTTGGTCATTGGCATATTTAAGAACTCATTCATCCTTCCGATAGGTACCCCAACGTGGGTAACATCATTTACGAATGTTCTGATCTGAGTGTCATTAAATGTAATGCCATAGTCCTGCCCCATTAACTCCAATACCTGCCTCTTTGTTTCATTGTTATCCATATTCAGGAATACTTTGCCGTCAGTATTGATCAGTATTGTCAATACATTACCTTCCGGCACTTTAGTTTCTGATACGGAAGAAGGCGCAACCACCTGTACGGGTTCTTTAGGCATGAAAGTTGCTGTAAGCATGAAGAAAGTGAGCAAGAGTACAGTCACATCACTCATCGCCGTCATGTCGATAAATGTGCTCTGTTTTTTTACTTTTACTGTTTTTCCCATTTTATTACTTCCTTATACTTTTTCTTATTAGAGTGGAATTTTATAATGATTCCACAAATTCTTCTGAAAAAAAATGTTAATTATTTAAGACCTCCGTGAAACTTAGTATAAGTTTGGCCAATGGCAAAACCAACTTCGTCTACTGCATTGGTCATATCTTCCACTTTTCCAGAGAAGTAAGCATAAGAAATAATAGCGCATGCACCAGTAC
>JAITVH010000013.1 GCA_031285905.1 Prevotella sp. | reverse complement strand
TTTTTTTTTTTTTTTTTTTTTTTTTTTTTATATATTTATCTCTCTCTCTCTCTCTCTCTCTCTCTCTCTCTCTCTCTCTCTCTCTCTCTCTCTCTCTCTCTCTCTCTCTCTCTCTCTCTCTCTCTCTCTCTAATAAAACGCAACTAACTTCCAAATTTTCAGGCGAAAAAACGGAATTCATTTTTGTAATATTTTGTGGAGATGTGAACACTTTTTACCTTATCATTAATTTATCTGCGGTAAAAGTACGTGCAATTTTTCTATTTAGCAAATTTTTGATAAAATCATATTTTATATTTTTAATAATTCAATAACATTTGACTGAAAGGTTGATTATATGCATCTGTTAAGTATCGGGTAACTGCTGGTTGTATTTTGTATATATTATGATAGTAGTATTCGAAAAACTGTTCAGCTTATTCCTTTTTAATTTTTTTCAGTATGATGATAAGTTGTTTATTATTAAATGGGTAGTTTGTCGGTTTTTTGCCTAAAATGAATTGTAATAACAGTGTAATTTACTGTGTGGTTTCTAAGAAACTAGTGAATTAATAGGTAAAGGTTATTTGAAATTTCATTGTTAACTATTGTGGATATTAATAAATATGCAGATCTTAAGTTCAGAGATGATATATCGGTTATAGCGGCTTAGATTGATTGCCTTCTTTTAATTAAAAATGCTGATATTGAAGAAATCTGGTTGAAAAGTGTAGGTATGATTATTAACACTATGCTTTTATTATTGCTTTTTGGACAACTTTCCGTAACTTTGAGACATCTTTTTTGTTATAAGGAGGAACAAACTAGAATGTAAACAAAAATGAAGAATACTTTAGTAAGAACAGATTTCAATTTTGAGGGACAAACCCATGTATATCATGGTAAAGTAAGAGATGTTTATTCGATAGGTGAAGACCTGTTGGTGATGATAGCTACAGACCGTATTTCGGCCTTTGATGTAGTGTTGCCGCAGGGGATTCCTTACAAAGGACAGGTGTTGAATCAGATAGCTGCCAAGTTTCTGGATGCTACAGCCGACATTGTGCCTAACTGGAAACTGGCGACTCCCGATCCGATGGTAACTGCGGGTTTGCGATGCGAACAGTATAAAGTGGAAATGGTTATACGCGGATACCTTACCGGTAGTGCATGGCGCGAATATAAGGCCGGAGCGAGAACACTTTGCGGTGTGCCGCTGCCCGAAGGGATGAAAGAAAATGAAAAATTCCCGTCTCCGATCATTACTCCGACAACTAAAGAAGATATAGGGCACGATGAGAATATCTCGAAAGAAGAAATCATCGCTCAGGGGTTGGTAAGCAAAGAGGAATACGAACAGCTTGAGAAATATACTTATGCCTTGTTTCAGCGCGGAACCGAAATGGCTGCGCAAAAGGGACTGATCCTTGTAGATACTAAATATGAGTTTGGTAAGAAAGACGGTAAGATCTATCTGATAGACGAAATACATACCCCCGACTCATCGCGTTATTTCTATGGCGACACTTATCAGGAATTGTTCGACAAGGGCGAAGATCAAAGACAACTATCCAAAGAGTTTGTTCGCAAATGGCTCATGGATAACGGATTTCAGGGAAAAGACGGACAGAAAGTGCCTGAAATGACCGAAGAATATTGCAACAGTGTATCGGAACGCTACATCGAACTATATGAAAAGATAGTAGGCGAGAAGTTTGTTAAAGCTGAAGCCGGAGATGTTGCCGGACGTATTGAAAAAAATATAATTAATTATCTGAATAAATAAGAGAGGTTTTATCGATGCCGAATCTTTATATCATATCAGGCTGTAACGGTGCGGGAAAAACAACCGCGTCGTATGCCATGTTTCCCGAAATGCTGGACTGTAAGGAGTTCATCAATGCGGATGAAATAGCAAAGGGGCTTTCTCCTTTCCAGCCGGAGACCGTTGCTATCGATGCAGGACGTATCATGCTGATGCGTATGAATGAGATGCTGCGTATGAGAGAAGATTTTGCTATCGAGACCACACTGGCTACTAAGTCGTATGCTAACTTTATACGCAGGGCACAGAGCGAAGGGTATTTCGTTACCCTGATCTATTTCTGGCTTGAATCGCCCGAGCTTGCAATCAGGAGAGTAGAGCAGCGTGTGCGTTTCGGAGGACACCATGTTCCCGATGAGGTTGTTGTAAGACGTTATTATGCCGGTATGCGTAACCTGTTCTCCATGTTTATTCCTATTTCCGATTACTGGATTCTGATCGATAACTCTACCGATCCTTTCCAGATGATAGCTGAAGGTAACCGTACACAGGTACAGGATATTCAGGATGAAGAAATTTTCTATTATTTAAAGAACGTATGACATACGAAGCCGAAAAAGTAGTACCCTACTCCAGTGAAGAGAACAAGGGCGCTCAGGTAGAGCGTATGTTCGATTCTATAGCCGAAAATTATGATACGCTGAACCGTACCATGTCGATGGGTATCGACATTAGCTGGCGTAAGAAAGGCTTGTCGATGCTGAAAAAGCAGAACCCACAGACGATACTCGATATTGCTACCGGTACTGGCGATCTGGCTATACAGGCATTCGATATATTGCTACCTCAGTCTATATTGGGTATAGATATATCGGAGGGCATGATGGAGGTTGGCCGTAAGAAAGTAGAGAAAGCAGGATTGTCGGATAAGATCAGCTTTGAGAAGCAGGACTGTATGGCTCTGGAAATTCCCGATAATTCGTTCGATGCCGCTATGGTAGCTTTCGGTATCCGCAATTTTGAAGATCTCGACAAAGGATTGAGGGAAATACTGCGTGTGCTGAAACCCGGCGGACAGCTCATGATACTGGAACTAACCAAGCCCAACAGTTTTCCTTTGAAGCAGGGCTATTGGCTTTACACACGGTTGTTTATTCCTACCATAGGACGTCTGATATCGAAAGATAAGACGGCTTATTCTTACCTGCCGAAGTCGATACAGGCATTTATACAAGGGAAGGATATGGTGAATACATTGCTCAAAAACGGTTTTAAAGAAGCCTCTTATAAGACTTATACGATGGGCGTGTGTACAATGTATCTGGCATCTAAATAGCAGATGACAAAAAAGAAAGCCCGCTAAACAAAATGTTTAGCGGGCTTTCTTTTATATATCAGTTTCTCTTATCTTCTCATCTTCGGCATTTTGCCGCCCTTCATCTGAGTCATCATCTTCATCATCTTACGGGTTTCATCAAACTGTTTGATCAGCTTGTTCACTTCCTGTATAGATGTTCCGCTACCGGTAGCTATACGCTGACGGCGACTTCCGTTCAGTATTTCGGGAGAAGTTCTCTCTGTCGGAGTCATTGAGTAGATGATAGCTTCGATACTCTTGAAAGCATCATCGTCTATATCGAGGTCTTTAATGGCTTTGCCCACACCCGGAATCATAGATGCCAGTTCTTTGAGGTTACCCATTTTCTTGATCTGCTGAATCTGTCCGATAAAGTCGTTGAAGTCGAACTGGTTTTTCGCGATCTTCTTTTGCAGGCGGCGAGCCTCTTCTTCATCGTATTGTTCCTGAGCTTTCTCTACAAGTGATACGATATCACCCATACCCAGAATACGGTCGGCCATACGCTCAGGATGGAATACATCCAGTGCATCCATCTTTTCGCCTGTACCAACAAACTTAATCGGCTTGTCTACTACCGAGCGGATAGAAAGCGCAGCACCACCACGCGTATCACCATCGAGTTTTGTTAACACAACCCCGTCGAAATTCAGTCTGTCGTTAAATTCCTTAGCGGTATTCACGGCATCCTGTCCGGTCATGGAGTCTACCACAAAGAGAATTTCGTCAGGTTTTACAGCTTCTTTTACGGCTGTGATCTCTTTCATCATCTCTTCGTCGATGGCCAGACGTCCGGCGGTATCTATAATAACAAGGTCGTTACCGTTCTGCTTGGCAAACTTTATCGCATTCTGTGCTATCTGCACAGGATTCTTGTTTTCTTCCTCTGCATAAACGGGAACTTCTATCTGTTGCCCGAGTATCTTCAACTGCTCTATAGCGGCAGGACGATATACGTCTCCGGCTACAAGTAACGGATTTTTACCCTTTTTAGATTTCAGCAATTTGGCCAGTTTACCCGAGAAAGTCGTTTTACCCGATCCCTGAAGACCCGACATCAAGATGACAGCAGGTGAGTTTTTCAGATTGATATCGGTAGCTGTACCGCCCATCAGGGTAGCCAGTTCGTCGTGAACGATCTTTACCATCAACTGCTCAGGCTTAACGGCTGTAAGCACGTTTTGTCCCAGCGCCTTTTCTTTTACGGTCTCGGTAAATTGTTTTGCTGTTTTATAGTTTACGTCGGCATCCAACAGTGCACGGCGTACATCTTTGAGGGTTTCCGCTACGTTTATCTCGGTGATCTTACCTTCACCTTTCAGTATCTTAAACGAGCGTTCCAGTCTGTTACTTAAGCTTTCAAACATATTGTATCGTTGTTATTTATTATCAAGATTATACGGGAGCACAAAGATATAAACTTTTGCTATAAAGTGAAAACACGCTGTGGTTTTCTTGCTCTTTATCCTTCTGCTGATGTTATTTGTCTGTACTCTTCTCTACATTGTCTTTTTTCTCCAATCTGATTTTCTTCTCTCTTTTGTCTTCTTTTTCGTAGGCGTCGACTATGCTCTGCACTAGTTTATGACGAACTATATCGGCTTTGTCGAATTCGATGCGTCCTATGCCTTTCACGTCTTTAAGTACGCGCAGGGCATGTTTCAGTCCCGACATTTGCGACGGTGGCAGGTCAATCTGTGTAATGTCGCCTGTAATAATCATCTTGGCATTCATTCCCAGACGGGTGAGGAACATCTTTATCTGATGAGTGGTCGTATTCTGTGCCTCGTCGAGTATAATGACAGCATCACTCAGTGTACGTCCACGCATAAAGGCAAGAGGAGCTATCTGTATCGTTTTATTCTCAATGTAGTCCTTTAGCTTGGCAGGGGCTATCATATCTTCCAGTGCATCGTACAAAGGTTGCAGATACGGGTCTATTTTATCCTTCATATCACCGGGTAGGAATCCGAGTTTTTCGCCTGCTTCCACTGCCGGGCGGCTGAGTATGATCTTTTTTACCTCTTTATTCTTGAGAGCCTTCACAGCTAATGCAATGGCAGTATATGTTTTCCCCGAACCTGCAGGGCCAATACCGAATACCATGTCGTTCTTGTGAAAGCTGTCGACTAGTTTCTGTTGGTTAGGCGTGCGTGCAAAGATCGGCTTACCATTGATGCCGTATATGATGAGGTTGTCCTGTTTTACTACATTAGGCGATTTACCTTTTACTATATCTATAATGTCTTCTTCGGTAAGCTTATTGCGCTCGGTCGAATAGTTTTCCAGCTCTCTGATTTTTTCTTCAAAGAGAGGCACATCTTCGGCATTGCCAATCACTTTGATGGCATTACCCCGGGCGACGATACGTAGTTTAGGAAAAAGAGTTTTTAATAGCTGTATATTGGAATTATTGACGCCGAAGAACACAACGGGATCAATATGTTCTAAAATTATTATTTGTTCTATCATTCAATTCTATATCAACAAAGTACCATAATGTTTTTAATTTGGTTTGTCGGGTGTTGTGTAATGGATCACAAATATAGGTATAAAATTTATATTTGATTATGCTTGTCTGATAATCAATTCTCTTTCACTTATTTTTTTTATCTTTGTTTTCTTGTAATTTAACTATATAGAATACATCTAAATAACACCGACTGTGGCAAAGAAAGTAGCAGAAACCCCATTGATGAAACAATATTTCGAGATCAAGAGTAAGCACCCCGATGCTATACTGTTGTTTCGGGTAGGCGACTTTTACGAGACATTCTCCCAAGATGCAATAGATGCCTCTGAGATACTGGGAATAACACTTACTCAGCGCGGTAATGGTACAGCCCAGTTTGTAGAATTGGCAGGATTTCCCCATCATGCACTGGATACATATTTGCCCAAACTGGTAAGGGCTGGCAGGCGCGTTGCCATCTGCGACCAGCTCGAAGATCCGAAGCAGACCAAAACCCTTGTGAAAAGAGGTATCACAGAACTTGTTACTCCGGGTGTTTCTATCAACGATAATATACTGAATCATAAGGAGAATAACTTCCTGTGCGCTGTTCATTTTGCCAAAAACAACTGTGGTGTATCGTTTCTCGATATATCTACAGGGGAATTTATGGTGGCTGAGGGCACTAAGGAATATGTAGATAAACTGCTTACAAACTTTTCTCCCAAAGAGGTATTGGTGGAACGAAGCAAGAAGAAGCTATTCGAGGAATATTTCGGCACGCGTTTCTTTATCTTCGAGCTCGATGACTGGGTGTTTACGGAAGATACTGCCCGCACACGTTTGTTGAAACACTTTGAAACACGTAACCTCAAAGGTTTCGGTGTAGAGCATCTGACAAACGGTGTAATAGCGGCAGGTACAATCCTGCATTATCTCGATGTTACACAGCATACGCAGATAGGACATATTTCTACGCTTTCGCGTATAGAAGAAGATAAGTATGTCCGTCTCGATAAATTCACTGTCCGCAGTCTGGAGCTTATCTCTACAATGAATGAAGGCGGCAAGAGCCTTCTCTATATACTGGACAGAACTGTGTCACCGATGGGAGCACGTATGTTGCGTCGGTGGATGGTATTTCCATTGAAAGATGCCAAGCCGATAAACAGCCGTTTGTCAGTCGTTGAATATTTCTTCAAAGATGTGGAGCTTAAGCAGCTACTCGAAGAGCAGTTGACGCTGATCGGTGATCTTGAGCGTATTATCTCAAAAGTAGCGGTAAACCGTATTTCGCCACGCGAAGTAGTACAGCTTAAAGTCGCATTGAAGGCTATCGAGCCGATACGCAATGCTTTTCTGGCATCGGACGAACCGAGCCTGCGGGAAATAGGGGAGAAGCTAAATCCTTGTCCTGTTATCCGCGACCGCATAGAAAAAGAAGTACAACCCGATCCGCCTGCCTTGTTGAACAAAGGAAATGTGATCAAAAAAGGAGTGAATACAGCTCTCGACGAATTGAGGGATATTGCCTATTCGGGAAAAGATTATCTGCTGAAAATACAGCAACGCGAGACAGAGGCGACAGGCATATCATCTCTTAAAATAAGTTTCAACAATGTATTCGGGTATTATATAGAAGTGCGTAATGCACATAAAGACAAAGTACCTGCCGAATGGATACGCAAGCAAACGCTGGTAAATGCCGAGCGCTACATAACACAGGAATTGAAGGAATATGAAGAGAAGATTCTTGGTGCCGAAGAAAAGATATTAGCATTAGAGACAAGTATATTCAATGATCTTGTACATAGCCTTGTAGAATATATTCCTACCATACAGGTAAATGCAAGTCTGATAGCACAGACCGATTGCCTGCTGTCATTTGCCAAGACGGCGAAGGAAAACAAATATATCCGCCCTGAAATAAACGATTCGGATGTACTGAATATCAAGAACGGACGCCATCCGGTGATAGAGAAGCAACTGCCGTTGGGTGAATCCTATATAGCGAATGATGTTCTGCTCGATAACGAAAAGCAACAAATCATTATTATTACGGGGCCTAATATGGCCGGTAAATCGGCGTTGCTCCGGCAAACAGCTTTGATCACACTCATGGCACAGGCCGGAAGTTTTGTGCCTGCCGAATCGGCGCAGATCGGGCTTGTAGACAAAATATTTACCCGTGTAGGAGCATCCGATAATATTTCATTGGGTGAATCTACCTTTATGGTGGAAATGAACGAAGCTTCGGATATATTGAACAACCTTTCATCGAAAAGCCTTGTTCTGTTTGACGAACTGGGGCGTGGCACAAGTACCTATGACGGGATTTCCATTGCGTGGGCTATCGTGGAATATATACACGAGCATCCGAAAGCTAGGGCAAAAACACTTTTTGCCACTCACTATCACGAACTGAACGAGATGGAGAAATCCTTTAAGCGTATAAAGAACTTCAATGTATCGGTCAAAGAAGTGGATAATAAAGTAATATTCCTGCGTAAACTTGTGAAAGGAGGCAGTGAACACAGCTTTGGTATCCATGTGGCTAAAATGGCAGGGATGCCTCAAAGCATTGTGAAAAGGGCAAACAATATATTGAGTCAACTCGAATCGGACAGTCGTAAACAGGGTATCTCCAAGCCAATAAAAGATATTAAGGAGAACAGGGAAGGGTATCAGTTAAGCTTCTTCCAACTGGACGACCCTGTACTGAGTCAGGTACGCGATGAGATAAAATCGCTCGATGTAAATAACCTGACCCCAATGGAAGCCCTGAATAAGCTAAATGATATAAAGAAGATCGTTTCAGGTAAATAAAATGTTAATATATTGCATTTTACTAAAGATTTTTCATTCCTTTGCAGTCTGAAACAGACTTACAACATCTATATAAACTTGGAAAAATAACTCAGAGAAATGAATCACAAAAAAATATTGGTTACCGGAGGAGCCGGATTTATAGGCTCTCACTTGTGCGAAAGACTATTGAATGAAGGAAATGAAGTCCTTTGTCTGGATAATTATTTCACCGGATCGAAGGATAACATCGTTCACTTGTTGGACAATCCTTATTTTGAACTTATTCGTCACGATGTGGTTCATCCTTTCCATGTAGATGTAGATGAAATATATAATCTGGCATGTCCAGCATCTCCCGTTCACTATCAGTATAATGCGATTAAAACGATCAAGACATCAGTAATGGGGGCTATCAATATGCTCGGACTGGCAAAGCGTTTGAAAGCAAAAGTGCTTCAGGCTTCTACCAGTGAGGTGTATGGTGATCCGCATGTACATCCGCAACCCGAATCGTATTGGGGAAATGTAAATCCGATAGGTATACGTTCGTGCTACGATGAAGGAAAACGTTGTGCTGAAACACTGTTTATGGACTATCACCGTCAAAACGGAGTGAGAATTAAAATTGTGCGTATATTCAATACCTATGGTCCGCGCATGAATCCGGAAGACGGACGTGTGGTTTCCAACTTTATCGTTCAGGCACTGAAAGGTGAAGATATTACAATATACGGAGACGGTACACAGACACGCAGTTTTCAGTATGTAGACGACATGGTGGAAGCGATGGTGCGCATGATGGCGACTGACGATTCGTTCACAGGCCCTGTAAATACAGGTAATCCGGGTGAGTTCACTATGGTCGAGCTTGCAAATCTGGTATTGGAACTGACAGGTTCTAAATCGAAGCTTATATTTATGCCTCTGCCAAGTGACGATCCAAGACAAAGAAGACCGGACATCACACTGGCTAAAGAAAAGCTTAACTGGGAACCTAAAATACAGCTGAGAGACGGACTGGTAAAAACAATAGAATATTTCGATAAAATATTAAAATAACCGAAAACACGACAGTTATGAAAACGTTAATGAAAGTAGTCTTTTTATGTTGCCTGTTTGCGACAACACTATCAATGAATGCTCAATACGTGGGCTATAGTGATCCGGATGAGAAGTCAATTTTTTTCGGGGTAAAATCCGGTATTAATATATCCGATTATCACGGAGTAAGTACAGATAAAAGCAGGGTAGGCTTTAATCTGGGGATAACAGTGGATTTCAAGGTTGCCACAAACTGGTATGTACTCACCGGACTGGAATATACAGTGAAAGGTGCGAAGTCGAAAGGATATATAGAGCAAGATGCTCCTGATGGCCATAAATATAACTTGCGGACAAAAGATAATCTGAATTATTTGCAGCTTCCACTTCAGGCCGGTTATAAGTTTAACTTATCAGATGATGTACGCTTGATGGTTCATGCAGGGGGCTATATGGCTTATGGCGTAGGAGGAAAAGCAACTTATGATTATGAAGCTATTGATGGAGGTACTTCGTGGACAGATAAGATAGACTTTTTCGGAGTTGGTGTAGGTAAGTTCGATTATGGTGTAATCGGTGGTGTAGGTGTAGAGTACCACAAGTTTGTTCTCGATGTCAGCTATGAGCTTGGATTGAGAGAATATGCTAAAGATCATTATAATGAATCGAAAAACAAAAACCTTGCTATTACATTAGGATATAAGTTCTGATTTAGTAAAGAAATAGAATGTTACTGATATTCCTGTCCTGGTTAGTTACGGCTTCCATCGTTCTTGCCTTTGGGAGTATATTGGTATCAATATGGAATAAAATATCGAAGAAGGAAAATCTGTTTTCCTTCTTCGATATTTTTTGGATAGGATTATCCGCAGTAAGCACATTTACGATAATTATATCTTTATTTTTTCCTCTAAATATTTATATTCTTCTATTATTTATAGCTATCGCCGTCGGTTATTGGATAGTTTGTTACCCGAAACTATTCCTGCTGTGTCGTTCAGCGTTGACTTTTTTTAGATCCCTGTCGGTCTGGACGAAGATAGCTCTATTCCT
The DNA here is from genome assembly GCA_031285905.1 of Prevotella sp. Lineage (GTDB taxonomy): Bacteria > Bacteroidota > Bacteroidia > Bacteroidales > Dysgonomonadaceae > Dysgonomonas. The sequence continues at coordinate 16,651 of JAITVH010000013.1, read as the reverse complement.
TGTCTTTTTTGTTATTTGTCTGTTAAGTGTACAGCCAGCATGGTTAGGCGACTACGGATTGTATTATCTTCAGTCTATGATGTGGGCAGAAAATTACAGTGTAGTTCCCGGTTTAGGTAATTTGCACGGACGGCTTGGATTCAACTCCAGTTTCCTTTTGCTTACAACATTGTTTTCATATCATCCCGATTATTTTATTCCCGTCTATTCACTGAATAGCCTATGTCTCCTGATTTTCTCTGTCTGGCTGATTTCGCGGATCAGGAAAGATTCTTCGCTTTTTTATATAGTGGCTGTTTTAGGAATATTTGTCTCTATAATCAGTGTGTTCGGTGTAATATCGACATCTTTTTCTACAGATATTCTTGCGGGAATAGCGATTCTTTATGCTTTACTAAGTGTGGTTCTTGATGCAGACAAGAATATAGGAGACAGAATACTTCCTTTAGTTGTTGTATCAATGTTTTGCATAACATTGAAGCTTTCAGTTTTGCCCATTATTCTTATTCCGCTTTATATATTTCTAACTCTTCTGAAACGTAAGACATATAAACCCTTATTATTTCTGTTGCTGTTCTCATGTCTGATTATTATACCTTGGTGTTTGCGGTTTGTGATTCAAACAGGATATCTGATATACCCTTTAGCATCGGTAGATATTTTTTCATTTGACTGGAAAATGCCTGCGGAGCTTTTGATTGAGGAAAGAAACTGGGCTTATTCATGGGCAAGAATCCCGAATATGGACAGTGCAAAGGTTCTGAGTATGCCCTTTAAGGAATGGGTGCCTCTATGGATTGGAAATTTGAGCTACAAAGAGTTGTTTTTGTATTCTCTATTATTAGTATCTCCGATAATATTATGCTTTAGTTTTAAGAAACTGAAAGAGTCATTTCCCGTACTTCTGGTTTGGATAATAGCAATACTTGGATCTGCTTTTGTTTTTTATACAGCTCCTGCCATACGATTTGGATTCGGCTTTATTCTGAGTGCCGGTTTCATTCCATTGTTGCTTTTGCAAAGTAAGTTTTCGCACATAAAATATATCAGAATTATCCCTTTTGCGTTGTTTTTGCTTTTTGTCCTCAATTTTTCCAGAAAGGAGATATTCCGCATGCAAAATTATTTTCCACATGTAGAAGCATGGTATTCGGTTTTTTATAAACCTCAATCGCTTCAGTTTTACGAAGATGGGATAAATCCAGAGTTTAGTGAATATAAAATAGGTAATACTATTATATATAAGGTAACGAATAGTGACCAGTGTTTCGACCAGTGTCTGCCATGTACTCCTTATTTAAATGATAATCTGGAGATGAGAGGAGAATCATTGCAGGACGGATTTAGAATAAGACCCTAATAAAATGTTTATAATCAATATAATTTTTATACTTTTACACCAAAATTCAACAGATATAGAATTCTATGAAACTTTCGATCGTGATTCCGGCGTACAATGAAGCCAGAACTATTCATTTAATACTAGATAAAGTAATTGCAGTTCAATTAATAGATAATTTCGAGAAGGAAATTATCATTGTCAACGATTGCTCAAAAGACGATACAGTAGAAGTTGTACAGGCTTATATTGCGACTCATCCGCAAGCCGATATGAAGCTGTTTGAACAACCTGTAAATATGGGTAAAGGAGCTGCTCTTCACAGAGGTATTGCAGAAGCTACTGGTGACTATATAATCATACAGGATGCCGACCTCGAATATGATCCTGAAGAATATAACATATTGCTAAAGCCTATTGTAACGGGCTTTGCCGATGTGGTCTATGGTTCCCGCTTTATGGGAGGTAATCCGCACCGTATCCTTTTCTTCTGGCATTCGATCGGTAACAGGTGGTTGACCTTCGTTTCCAATATGTTTACCAATCTCAACCTGACAGATATGGAAACCTGCTACAAACTTTTCCGTTCCGATATTATCAAGTCGATTCCTCTTCAGGAAAGACGTTTCGGATTTGAACCGGAAGTGACGGCAAAAGTCTCCAGATACCCTAAAGTAAGGATATACGAAGTTGGAATTTCTTACTATGGACGTACATACGAGGAAGGTAAGAAGATCGGTTGGAGAGACGGCGTGAGAGCCTTTATCTGTATGGTTAAATACGGACTGTTCAGAATGAAATAAGACTTAAGAAGCAACTATTTCAGATAAGAAAGACTCGATAGACGTGGCGAAATTATTCCACGACAATCGGGTCTTTTCCTTTTTCAGGTTCTTCTTATAAGTCTCGGAGAGGTCGGAGGAGAAGTATTCTTTTATGCCGTCAGCTATTGCTGTTTCCGATACGGAATTTATTACCATTCCCGTTCCGGAATCTTTTACAGTAGTACCCAGTGCCCCCACATTGGTCGCTATCATCGGTAATTCCATCTGATAAGCTAGGGCTACCACGCCACTTTGTGTAGCCGACCTGTAAGGTAATACTAAAACATCTGCTGCCGAAAATAGTGTGGAGACCATTTCGTCGGGAATATATTGCTCGTATACAACTATATTGTCTTTCAGAGGAGATTTATTTATAGCTTCCTGATATTTGCCGAAGCTTCCATAGCATTCGCCTGCAATGATCAGCTGATATGACTCATCCAGTTCCTGCATAGCATCGATTAGTATATCAAGTCCTTTATAATCGCGTATGAGCCCGAAAAACAGAAGATTCTTCTTATCGTCCTTTATTCCCAATGTGCGGCATGCCGATTGTTTGTCTGTCCGTTCGGCGTACTGGTCGTATATAGGATGAGGTTGTAATAGGATTTTCGCGTTTGGTTTCAGTGTCAGTAGGCTATCCCTTACAGGTTCGCTCATGACGATAAAGGCATCGCATCTGTTGAAAAAGAATCTGGCCAGCGGTTTGTCTATCACTGTCCGTTCATGCGGTATCGCATTATGTACAAGGGAGATCACCTTAGTCTTTTTGTTCAGGAACAGGCAGACTGTGCCGAATGCCGGAGCCATAAATGACATCCAGTATGGTATGATAAGTATATCAGGCGAAAATTTATTAATGCGCTTTGCCGTCCGTATATAGCTGAACGGGTTAATGCTGTTCAGCACCCTGTCGGCTTCGATAACGGTAGCAGTGTCGCCATCGGATACATACTGAGTTTTTCCGGGAAAAAGAAAATTGGGGTATAAAGTAGTAAAAGTAAACGCTTTCACTTCGTTCCGTACCGACAATTCGGTATACAGGCGGGCATTTAACTGAGCTAATCCGCCTCTGTAAGGATAGAAGGGTGAAAGAATTGCTATTTTCATCTATTTACTTTTGCCAGAACTGTCTGTATCTTGTTCACCACAGATTCTTCAGTTATCTTGTGCATGCAGGCATAATCCTCTCTTTGGCAGGGGAGCTCTCCATATACAGAGCACGGACGGCAATCGAGACATTCTATCTGTATAATATTCTCGGGATCTTGATTGAATCCGTAAAAACCGAGTGCCGGATGAGTTGCTCCCCATACCGACACTACTGGAACCTGTACCAGCGATGCCAGATGCATATTTGCCGAGTCCATAGACAACATCACATCCAGATAGGACATCAGCAACAGTTCTTTATTCAGATTGAGCTTGCCTATAGGGTTGATAACATTCGGATACTTATTGCTCCAGATAGATAGCACTTTTTGCTCTTCTTTCCCCGATCCGAAAAGGAAGAGTGTTGTATCTTCCTGTGCTGATAGTATCTCGATGACTTTTTCCATTTTCTCCAGAGGATAAATTTTCCCCTTATGTTTGGAAAACGGAGCTATACCGATCCACCGGCCTCTTTTTTCGGAAACAATGGACTTAAGCTGAGAGAAATCTCTTGGTACGAAGTCGAAAAGGTTGTTGAATATCATCTGAGCCGGAAATCCCAATCTGTCGAAAACATCCTGATAGCGATTTATAGTATGTTCTAAAGGGTGAGAGAGGTCTTTGGTCTCTATCATTACTCTTTTCTCTTTCTTTCCTTTATCGATGCAGGCAACTTTCCTGCCTGTCATTTTCATAAAGAAGCGCAGCCCTTTCGATCTGAGTACATCGTGTTCGTCCGCTACATGTGAGAATCCCTGAGTGGAAATCCTCTTCAATATGCGAAACAGTCCGATAATACCCTTGTGCCTGCCGTTTACATCCAGAGGTATAACATTAACGTTGAACCCAAGATTTTCAAATAGCGGGGCAAAGGCTTTACGGGTCATCACAGAAAATCGGTCTTGTGGATACTTCGATGCCACAGAGAACAAGACGGGCACAAGCATTGCCACATCTCCGAAAGACGAAATTCTGATCACTAAAACTTTAGCCATAATTAGAATTTAGATTGTATGTTTGTTCGTTTATGTATAGGTCATTTTTGTGATTTGGCATATAAGACCGGATTGAGTGCCGGATCGTTGTACATTTTCATTTGCTTGTAAACTTTCATGTATTTCGATCCCGACTCTATATCTTCCAGCAATTCTTCTATTGCCGTAGATAGGTCTTCGCGCTGGGTGAGTAATACTCCGAGCTTTTTTGCCGATTGCTCATGATGCTCTGCAGTTGTATTCGTCCTGTCTGCCTCCTGCTGCATATGATATATTTTGAGAGCAAGTATAGAGAGGCGGTCGATAGCCCATGCGGGACTTTCCGTATTGATGCGTGCATCAGGCAGCACTTTAATATCTTTATATTTGTCAAGGAAATAGCTGTCTATAAGTTCTACCAGATCCGTTCTGTCCTGATTCGACTTGTCTATACGTCGTTTTAGCAACAGGGCTTCTTTCGGGTCGATATCCGGATCGCGGATAATGTCTTCGAGATGCCACTGAACAGTGTCGATCCAGTTTTTGAGATAAAGGAAATACTCGATGGATTTTTCCGGATACGGGTTGTTGATAGGAGTATCCACATTGTCAGTTTTGTGATAATCATTAATAGATCCCTCAAAAATCTTGTTGCTTAGTATAGTGAAGTCCATAGGTCTTATATTTTAAGTGTTTAATTCAATTTTTGTTCGCCCAGTTTTCCCTGTCCAAATTTCGGTAATTAATTGCTTCCGCCAAGTGTTTTGGCTGTATATCTTCACAATTATCCAAATCGGCAATCGTCCGCGATACTTTCAGTATCCGGTCATAAGCTCTGGCTGACAGGTTAAATCTGTCCATAGCCACTTTCAGTAGTTCCAGGCCGGTATTGTCCGGAGATGCGTATTTAGCTAATAGCTTAGGCGTCATTTGCGCATTGCAATATATTCCTGTCTCATTTTTGAACCGCTCGTGTTGTCTTTCACGGGCGTTGAGTACTCTTTCTCTTATCAGCCTGCTGGCCTCTCCCGGTGTTTTATCCGATATTTTATCGAAAGGGACGGGTATTATCTCGATATGTATGTCTATCCTGTCTAACAATGGCCCCGAGATTTTGTTCAAATATTTCTGTACTGCGCCACCCGGACAAACACAGTTCTTTTCAGGATGATTATAATAGCCGCACGGACATGGGTTCATCGAAGATACAAGCATGAAACTGGCCGGATATTCGATTGTGAATTTCGATCTGGAGATAGATATTTTCCTGTCTTCCAACGGTTGCCGCATGACTTCCAATACACTCCTACTGAATTCGGGTAGCTCGTCCAGAAACAGTACTCCATTGTGAGCCAGACTTATTTCGCCGGGTTGCGGAAAAGAACCTCCTCCTACCAGTGCAACGTCTGAAATAGTGTGGTGCGGGCTGCGAAAAGGGCGTTGTGCCATCAGCGAAGTCTCCGAACCTATTTTGCCGGCCACGCTGTGTATCTTTGTGGTTTCCAATGCTTCGTGCAGTGTGAACGGAGGCAGTATAGACGGAATGCGTTTCGCCATCATAGATTTTCCTGCTCCGGGAGGGCCTATCATTATCAGGTTGTGTCCTCCGGCAGCAGCTACCTCTAATGCTCTTTTCACGTTTTCCTGTCCTTTTACATCCAGAAAGTCGAATTCAAAAGTTTCCTGAGCATTGTGAAATTCGGTACGCGTGTCTATTATTGTTTTTTCCAAAACGTGTTCGTCATTGAAGAATCCGACAACATCCTTTATGTTATCTACACCGTATACATCCAGATTGTTTACTACGGCGGCTTCTTTTGCATTCTTGATGGGAAGTATTATTCCTTTAAATCCCAGTTCACGCGCTTTTATCGCAATGGGTAGCACGCCTTTGATGGGTAGTATACTGCCATCGAGCGAAAGCTCACCCATTATCAGGAAGTCTTCTAGTTTGTCTGTTTTCAGGCTGTCCGATGCAGCCATGATGCCTATTGCCAGAGGCAGGTCGTATGCCGTACCCTCTTTCCGTATATCGGCGGGCGACATGTTGATGACAATCTGTTGACGTGGAAATTTGTATCCGTTGACTTGTAATGCCGACACGATGCGTTCATGGCTTTCCTTCACAGAAGCGTCAGGCAGTCCGACCAGCATAAATTTTATGCCTTTTGAACAGTTGACTTCTATTGTAATTAAGGTCGCTTCTATGCCTTGTACAGCGGCGCCAAAAACTTTTACTAGCATTTTTAATTAATAGGCTCAGATGAAAAGCAAAAATAAGAAAAAAAGCGGCATTAGCGGCATTTTTTACTCCTTATTTTTTCTCCTCATTCATCACTTCTTCCAGTTTCTGTGGTAAGGCTAATATGTGCAAATCCCGTTCGATAATATAGCCTGTAGGAGAAATAAGTATGTTGTACGGAATCTCCCTGATATAGTATGTTGAGAAAACCTTGGCAGACCATCCTCCCGAAACAGGCAGGATATCCCATTTCACCGAATCTGCTATATTGGCAGATAGGGGTGTCTGTTCGGAATCTTTCACTATTGTAACAAACTCAATGTTCTTTTTTTGCTTTTTCAGTTCATTGTATATGGTAACGGCTTCTTTTTTCTCTTCCCTGCACACATCGCAGGTAGTACCCGCAAATGTAAGTAACAGGTATTTTCCCCTGAAATCGCTGGGCTGCACATTCTTCCCTTTCATGTTCTTTATAGAAAAATACGGGGCATGTGATCCTACGGCCGACATTTTTACTTTATCCTTAAATTCTTTCAACTCGGTGGTGAGCGGAAAGTCGACGGCTCTTCCTTTTAGCAATCCAAGATTTTCTTCAAGGCGGGGTATCGATGTTTCATCCTTAAAGAACAGGTTGATGAGCATGACGCTGGCTATCTTATCCGGATTGGCTTTTACGTATGCTGCTGCAATGTTTGACAGTTCAAAGTTGATGTTTTTCAATTCCACCACGTAATCCTTGACAGGAACGCTGTCATTGTCTCTAACTATTTTCTCGGTCGAATTAAGGATGTCGGTACGCGACTTCAGCAGATCTTCATTCTTATTCTTGAAATCTGTCAGATCGTCGTTTACATTTCCACCTTTTACATTGATCAGGTCGGGATAGAGAACGTCTCCTTTCATCTCCACATTCCAGCCTTTGTCTACCAGTAGGAATGTATATTTTGAGTTTTCGTTAAAATACAGGTGCATGACCGTGAGTGTATCGACCTTGCCTTTGAAGGAGAATTTTCCTTTACTGTCGATATATACCGTGTCTATGAATGTAGAATCGCCTACTTCGTGTTTCATAAAGAAGTAACCGCCTTTTACATCAGACAGTGTACCGGATACTTCGTACAGATCGGTTTTCCTATTGCATGATGTTGCTATTATGACAAGTAGCAATAAAAGACCGGTGTAGAGTGATTTGTTTACCTTAGCCATCTTCTCGCTTTTATTTCTGTATTTTTTTAAGTGTATGATAATTTGATAACCTTACTCTGTATTATAACGTACAAATATAGCTTTTATTTTTTAAACGTTTAAAAAAATAAAATTGTTCTAAAAAAAATTAATTCAGGCTTGTGGCTGAAATGATTTCTCATTCAAAATGAATGCCTTATTTCCTAAATGTAACGCCTTTATAAAGCGGTAAATCATAAATTCACTATCTTTGTTTGTTCTAAACACAAGAAAAGTTAATTATGAAGTTTATTAATTCCGTTTTTTTAGCCATAAGCATTTTGCTCCCAATGAAATCATATAGTCAGCACATCCCTCTGTCGCTGGAAGATCTAATTCCCGGAGGTAAAACGTTCAACAAGTATCGTGCCGAAATGCCGCGTCAGCTGACATGGTTTGGCGATAAGCTTACCTATGTAAAGGGCGATTCTATACTGGTTGCTCCTAGTACAGACAAGGAAAAACACCAAACGTTGCTTACGTTGCAGGATATTAACAATGGGCTGAAACTGGGAACAGATGAATCACCTAAAAGCCTTCGCTATATATATCCGGTATCTGCAGAATCGAATGACCTGATGGTGATCACTGCCGGAAAGGTATATCTGTACGATTATGTGAATAAAGCAATAACTGCCACATATAATCTGTCTGCCGATATGGCAAATCAGGATTTGTCAGAGAAGAGCCGTTCGTTTGCATATACCCGAAAGAATAATCTGTACATACAGACAGCTCAGGGTAAAGAATATGCTGTGACACAGGAGGCTGATAGCAACGTTGTTTGCGGGCAGTCGGTGCATCGCAACGAATTTGGAATTAATAAAGGCACATTCTGGTCGCCACAGGGAAATCTGCTGGCATTTTACCGTATGGACGAATCGATGGTAACCGATTATCCTTTGGTAGATATATCAGCGCGTGTGGCTAAGCTGAAAGATATAAAATATCCGATGGCAGGGATGAAAAGCCACCATGTAACAGTGGGCGTGTATAATCCTGCGACACAGCAGACAGTATTCCTTAAAACAGGTACACCGAAAGAAAAATACCTGACAAATATAGGATGGAGTCCCGATGAAAAGAGTATTTATATTGCCGAGATCAACCGGGGACAGGATACCTGTGTGCTGAAATGCTATGATGCACAGACAGGAAGCCTCCAAAAGACATTGTTTACCGAGATACATCCGAAATATGTAGAACCTGAAAACCCTGTATTGTTCCTGAAAAACGATCCGACTAAATTTCTTTGGCAAAGTAAAAGGGACGGGTACAATCATCTGTATCTGTATGACATTACAGGTAAGGAGTTGAAGCAGCTTACATCGGGTACATGGGATGTGACATCGGTGCTGGGCTTCGATGAAAAGGGTGAAAATCTGTTCTATGTGTCTACCCAGAATCCATCTTTGTCGAAACAGGGAACACCGATAAGCTATACAGTACCATTACCTGAAAGACATATTTATAAAGTGAATATAAAGACCGGATATGTAGCGGCAGATGCAGAAAATAGCCTGTCGAAAGAGGGAGGCGTGCATCGTGCTACATTGAGCGCTTCGGGTAAATATATCTGTGATATATACACATCGCTTGCCAATCCGGGAAAGGTAGCTGTGACAGATACGAAGACAAACAAGACGCACGTATTTCACACGGCGAAAGATCCGTTTCGCAATATACAATTACCTGAGATTACATTGGATCAGGTGATGGCAGACGATGGCAATGTCTTATACACAAGAATGATAAAACCGCTGAATTTCGATCCGAACAAAAAATATCCTGTGGTGGTTTATGTGTACGGAGGCCCTCATTCGCAAATGGTGGATAACTCGTGGCAGGGACAGGCGCGCGGATGGGAAATTTATATGGCTGAGAAAGGTTATCTGGTATTTGTACTCGACAACAGAGGTACGTCATACAGAGGTGCTGCTTTCGAGAATATTACACATCGCCAGCTTGGGGTGATAGAAACACAAGATCAGATGAAGGGTATCGAATACCTCAAATCGCTGCCTTATGTAGATGCAGACCGCATAGGTGTACATGGCTGGAGTTTCGGCGGCTTTATGACAATCAACCTGATGCTTCGCCATCCGGAGACATTTAAGGTGGGAGTTGCCGGAGGGCCGGTTACTGATTGGAAGTATTACGAGATAATGTATGGCGAACGCTATATGGACAGTCCGCAGGAAAATTCGCAAGGGTACAAGGAGACAAATATGGTAGACCGTGCGGGCGACCTTAAAGGACGTTTGTTGCTCATTCATGGTGATGAAGACCCTACTGTGGTAATGCAACATAGTTTACAGTTCCTCAATTCGGCAATAAAGAAAGGAACGCATCCCGATTTCTTCATCTATCCGGGTCACGGGCATAATATGACAGGTCACGACCGTGTGCATCTGCATGAACATATTACGAGATATTTCGATGATTTCTTGAAGTGAATAAATTATCTCAAATATGAAATATTATTTACTAAATACTATACAAAGGGTAAAACAATATAGTAAACAGCTTGATGCTGAGTCTGTTTTGTATAATAAAAATTGGATTGTTTTTAATGACGGTGAAGATAAAGAACAGTTTATTTTCAGACCCAATAAAGAACTCCTTATTTCCAGAAATGGAATTGTGTCGAAAGCCAAATGGGAATTATTGGCAACCGGAACTATATTGATAGAAATGGGAGAGTTGACATATCTTTTCAATGCGGCATTTAAGGATAATACTTTCCTGATCTTACAATTAGACGGCAACAAAGATTATCTCATTATGTATGATCATAATCTGATGGTCGATAATGTAATCAAATCCATCCAGGATATAGAAAATCAACTGGATAAAAGATATATTCCTGCTAATTCTACTACCGATTCTAAAGAAATAATAATAGAAAAGAAGTCGGAAGAGGAAATTGAAGCGGAACGGCTAAAGCAAGAAAAATTGAGACGAGAGACTTTTGAGGCAAAGAAAGAACAAAAAAGAGAAACAAAACGTTTCATCATTGCTCTTGTCTTAGTGTTCGCGCTAATTGGTATTTTAGCAGGGTTTGGTATGTTATTAGGGTAAAATGGTTATTAATTTGTAGGCCTGTTACCTTTTAAATAAAGAACAGATTTTAAACAATTATGTACAAAATAAGTAAACAATTTTCTTTCTCAGCCTCACATATTCTCGAGGGCTTGCCACAGGAACATCCCTGTTCGCGCCTGCATGGGCACAACTATGTGGTGACCGTGCATCTGAAAAGTGAGCAACTGAATGAGGTAGGCTTTATAAAAGATTACAGGGAGCTGGACAGTGTGAAAAAATATATCGACGAAAAGCTCGATCACCGGCATCTGAATGATGTTCTTCCGTTCAACCCGACAGCCGAAAATATGGCGAAATACCTGTATGATGTTTTCAAAAAAGACATTCCCGAACTCTATGCCGTAGAGGTGTCCGAAACTCCTAAAACCAGTGCAATATATGAAGCTGACGGTAAATGAGATATTCTACTCGCTGCAAGGCGAGGGCGGGCGTAGTGGCGAGGCATCCATATTTATAAGGCTCACAAAGTGTAATCTGGCTTGCAGCTTTTGCGATACCGATTTTGCCGAAGGAGGCGATATGACGCTCGATGAAATACTGGAAGTACTGAAAGTATATCCCTGCAAATGGATTATCTGGACAGGAGGCGAACCTACTATTCAGCTAAGGGACGAACACCTGTCATTCTTTCGCAGTCATGGCTACAAGCAGGCGATAGAAACCAATGGTACACGCCCTGTACCCTCATTGATAGACTACATAACATGCAGCCCTAAGAAAGATTACGAAAGCATCCGTTCGCGCATACCCGTTGTCGACGAGATACGTATGCCGATAGCTGTAGGCGATACAGTGCCCGATGTCTCCATCTTTCCGCAGGCAAAAAACTATTTCCTGAGCCCGATATTCGATGCCGATAAGATAAATACAGACAATGTAAACTACTGCGTGGAACTGATAAAAGAACATCCGCAGTGGCGGCTCAGCCTGCAAATACACAAACTGATACATATAGAGTAAAGCAATAATGGAGAAATTTGAACTCGATATACTGGGCTGCGGCTCAGCTACTCCCACCACGCTCCACAATCCGTCGTCGCAAGTCCTGAATGTGCGGGACAAGCTGTTTATGATAGATTGCGGAGAAGGCACACAATTACAGTTGCGACGCAGCAAACTACGCTTCGGTCGGCTCAACCGTATCTTTATTTCGCATCTGCATGGCGATCACTGTTTCGGGCTGATAGGGCTGATATCTACACTTGCACTGCTGGGCAGAACAGGCGATCTGTTTATTCATACCGTTGCCGGACTCGAAGAAACACTTGGCCCCGAACTGGCATTTTTTTGCAAGGATAACCCCTTTCAGGTGAAGATAGAAACATTCGATCCGAAGAAGAGTGAGATAATATACGAAGACCGCTCGGTGACGGTAAAAACCATACCGCTTCTGCATCGCGTTCCCTGTGCGGGATTCCTGTTCGCAGAGAAGCAAAAGGAGGCACATCTGTTGCCCGATATGATTAAATTCTATAACATTCCGATAAAGGAACTGGCAAAGATAAAGCAGGGAGCAGACTATGTGACCGGAGAGGGGCGCGTGATACCGCACACCCATTTGACCACGCCTGCCGATCCTGCCCGCTCGTATGCCTACTGTTCCGATACGGCATACAATGAAAAAATACTGCCCATAATAGAAGGGGTGGATATGCTGTATCATGAGGCTACCTTTGCCGAAGCAGATGCCGCACGTGCAAAGGAAACCGGACACTCAACCGCACGGCAGGCCGCCACTATTGCCAAGATGGCAAATGTGAAGAAGCTGATGCTCGGGCACTTTTCGGCACGGTACAATAATAATAAGATATTGCTGGATGAAGCAAAGGAAATTTTCCCTGATACATTGCTTGCTAACGAAGGACTTCGTGAAAAATTGTAAAAGGATTTATTTTTTTTAATTTTTTTATTCTTTTATAATCTTTAATGCCTATATTTGTGCTCATTAGGCGTATAATACATGGTAAAGTATAAAAAGATATTGTCTCTCTTATTGTTTGTAGGAGCCGGTTTCACAGCAAATGCTGCGCAAATGGACTTTCCTGCAGGCAACTCTGTATATGAGCAGCAACAGAATAATACCATGTCATTCGACCTCAGAATTAACGGGACTACTACCGTTAAGATGGAGAATGTGCCTACTTCGGGTTATCTGGAAGTTTACAGTATACTTGGTGTAAAGGTAACCAGCGTCAACCTGAGAACCTGTGTGGGCGGACGCGATATAGAGTTGCCTAAAGGGTTGTATATACTGAAAGCCGGTAAGGTGGCATTGAAGGTGATCGTAAGATAAACGGAGATACAAGATAAAATACGGAGGGTTGTTTCATTGATGAAGCGACCCTTTTTGTTGTACATAACCCCTCTTCCTGTAAAGATGCGGGTTATGCAGGGGCGAACAAGCATTCGCCCGTTGATAGTCGCCGGCGTAAGATTTTACACCCCTACATGGAAATGCAGTTTTATGGCTTGTCATCCATTTTACTCTATAAGCTTTTGGAAAACCCTCTTAAAAAGTCATATCTCGTTCATCTTATTTTAGGCTTATTTGTCTGTAAATTAATTTCTTGTAAATATTATGACTTTGGAAAAACCTATATGCAGAAATTTCGACAAGTGTTAAATTCCCTAAATAGACTAAATTTATAAAATATCAATCTACTGTTAATAGTTATTTGTATTTAAAACACTAATTCTTAAAATTAAAGATGCTTATGAAAAGAATCTATCTACTGTTATTCGTTATGTTATGTTTTGGAAACACCAGTTCTCTGATGGCTAAAGTATATGATGATGGTGGGGGAAACCCATCAACAAAGCCACCAGCGGATGCAGAAGCTGTTGTTATGTCTGTTATGGCAGCGCCTATAACGGCAGAGGTGACTAATGGCAACAATCTGGAAACTTTTTTTGATGCTGCTCTCGGCGTAGTGAGCGTAACTGTGACTGATGCTACAGGTATTGTTTATGTAAAACGGAATGTAGACACTTCAAAGATTAAAAAGTTGCCTATAAAAGTGTTGTCGCCGTCGGGACAATATACTGTAACCTATACCGATGGAAATGGGAAGAAAATCCAACGTGGAAAATTCAGAGTTAAGTAATAGTGAGTCAGTAAAATAATGTAGTTTGTAAAGAAAAGTCCGGAGACGGAAACTCCGGACTTTTTACCTTAATAGCCCCTTTGTTAATGGAAAATGTAATATTCAGAAAATTCAACCTTATCTATCTTGTATTAACAGCACTGTTCCTCTATTCCTGTAAAGAATCGAACCATTCGACGGATATACTTGCACAAGCCCAAAGTAAAATGGAGAGTGATCCTTCCGCAGCGCTTTATCTGCTTAACTCCATACCCAATCCTCAAAGTATGGATGAAGAACATTATATGGAATTTATAGTGGCGAATGTACGTGCGAAATCGTTAACCTATCAGAGCGTAAAAAACGATACGTTGATCTTTAAAGCTCAAAAATATTTTAACAATCGTAATAATCCGGCTCAGGCAGCTTACGCCAATTATTATGCTTCGTCTGTATATTATGGTAACGGAGCTATTTATAAGGATATGGAAAGTACTATGCTCGCAAAGTATTATGCGTTGAAGGCGGGAGACAATGTGATGGTAGCAAAATGCTTTCAGAGTATTGGAAATACATATTATGAAAAAAAGATTTTAGACAGTGCCCTTGTTTACTACAGGCAGGCATCGTATTATTATAATCTTACACAGGGGCAGGATACTCAAAAATACACGGTTATAAACTTTATAGGACAATCTTATTATAATGACGGAAATATTGATAGCGCTTATTTTTATTTTAATAGAGGCTTACAAGGGGCAGAACAGCTCGGTAGAAAGGACTTGCAGGCTACTTTCAGACATATGTTGGGTAGAGTCTATCGTAGGCAAAAGGATTTTCAGAAATCATCTGCCTATTTGCACAGGGCACTTGCAGAAGTAGAAAATAAGGAGGAGGCAGGCCGAATGAATCTTAGTTTGTTTAAACTATATATTGATAAAGATCAGCTTGATTCAGCAAAATATTACTCAACTAGGGTTAAGGAATCCTTACCTGATATAAGTTATATTTATTCTCGTCAGGGAGCATATCTTTCACTTACCGAATATTATCAGAAAAGCGGAGATTATAAGGAAGCTGGTTATTATAAAGATTCATTAAGAAGCGTAGACCGTAAAATACATGAATTGAATAATGAGCGGGGACTAAAAGAAGCGGAAGACAGATATAAATCTGTGCTTCAGAAAAAAGAAGTACACAACCTGCAAATTCGCAACAGGCTGTTGATATTATGCGGTGTTGTAGTGCTGTTATCTATTCTTGCTGCATTTTATTTTATGCTTAGGAATGCCCGCCAGAAACGTGAACAGGAAGTCGAGAAAAACAGATTGCTGCAAAAAGAGATGGATCAGCAGTACGAGTCGCTTTCATATATGCAGGAGATCTACCGCAATATTGTGACCGAATGGATGGAGATAGAGAAGGCGGTACGGAAGCTTACAAAGGAGCTGGGAGCAACGGAAGAGCCCGAAATATATACACGTATACGGAATCTGATAGACAGCTTTAAGCAAAATACCAATAAGGAGTTTATTAAGCTGGCAAAGAACCATCTGGAAAAACAGCCTTACGGACAAAAGGCGATAGAATTGCTCGAAGAGCGCGAATTATTATTGTTTATGCTTTATTATTGTGGATACAGACGCAACGAGGTAGCATTGCTATTGGGCGTAAATTCGCACATAAACAATATGAAACTTCGTAAACTGGGGCTTAGAAATAAGATGGTAGAAGCCGGTATGTTGCGCGAGGAGATAGAAGAAATGTTGTTTGCCGAAGATGAGGCTAAACAAGAAGAGGAGTAGCTGTATTTAAGTTAAGTAATAAGTAATATTTGTTATCATATTTGTGTAGGAGCGAATTATCATTCGCCCGCAATAATCAACGGGCGAATGATAATTCGCCCCTACAGCGCCACTGAAAATATGTCACTATTACCTATCAATTATCTGATACTTTTTGTTAAAAACCTGCATAAAAAATTTATTGGTTTATCTATACATAAAAAGTATAAACCAAATTACGCAGCATTATGACAAAATACAGTGAAAAGTTAACCGAAACGATCGTAGACCTGATAACAGAAGAACTATTCTCGATCACAGAAATATGCAAAGGACTAAACATCAGCCGCAAGACATTTTACAGCTGGACGAAGACAAAACCCGAATTCAGGGAAGAAATAGACCGGGCAATAGAGCAGCGCGATGAAACCGTATTGGCAATGGCTCATTCCTCCCTGAAAGAACGCCTGAGCAATTATACCCTGACCGAAGAAAAAGACACCTATATCCCCGATGAAAACGATCCGTCCGTACTGGTACTGAAATCGAAAATTATCCGTAAAAAAGAATATCTGCCCGACCTGCGCACTATAAAGATGGTACTGGACAGAGCCGATAAGAAAAAAGCAAAACAAAGAAAAGAGAAAGAAAACGCAGAACAAACTGTGACCGAAGTAAGACAGACCGAAGTAGTAACCGAAGAAAATAATGCACCCGATAATATAAATACAGTTTCCACAACAAAAGAAACCGTATCAGAAAACCAAACTACAGACACTCCAAAATCAGCAACCAATAACAAAACAGGAAAGGTAACAACCCGCAGGATCAGGAATAGTGTGAGGGTGTTGAAAGATAGCCCCTCCAACCTCCCCGAAGGGAGGCTGCAAAGAGGATATTACGGGAGAGTAACAGCATAAAAAA
>JAITVH010000119.1 GCA_031285905.1 Prevotella sp. | reverse complement strand
TGGAAGGTTTTTATTTTACAGAATCTTTTTTACACGCTCATAAAAATTGCCATTTATATTCCTTTTTGGGGTATTCTTTAATATAAAGTTTAGCCTTACGTTTTATATTAAAAAAGAAATTTCCCAAACCGTTTTTCATGAAAGCTCTCCTCCTGTTCATACTAATTGACTAACTATCTCGGAGCAAGCTATGGGGCAATATTAGATATCAGTTTATATAATAATGAGTAGCCTTATCTTGCGTAACCAAAACAATGTATTGTCCAGTCAGGAAGAACATCAATATTATACAGAAAAAATCCAGCGCAGTAAGCTATGGATGACGCCAGAAACAATACCATCCATGTTTTATATGATTTATTAGCAGTCTTCCTTCGAATTTTTCCCCAAGATACTATTGTATAGATTATTGTGATGAAAGGCGTTAAAATTTGAAGCAGCAGTATTATTCCTGCCAATCCGAAGAATAATAACATAACTAACCACTCATCTGACATTATAGATGTGTGAGCTCCAGGTAAATGATACATGATAAAACCAGTATTCCATATGATAATATTTGCAAACAATAATAATTGCCATTTATAGTCTTTCTTCCAGTATTCTTTAATAAAAACTTTAGCCTTTAGCTTAAAGTTATAAAAAAAGTAACCCAAATTGTCGTCCATCAAAACTCCTCCGTAAATATAGTAAAATGGTGTTAACAGGTCAATAGCCCTGTAGTCTGCTACGGGGCTATTGAACATTATCTAATTACTATCGGATATCATAATCATATTGCTATAGGTCCTGTGTGCCATCCTAATTAGATTTTTTATACTTCATTATCTTAAATTGTACAATGTAAAAGTATTATTATTTACTAGAATCTGCAAAGCATTTGTCTGATCTTCAAACTCGTTATATAATTCTATGCTTTCATCTCCGCCGTCATTATAAGTAATCATAAGAACCTCGGGTGACAACTCACTTTTTACTCCTGATATATTAATGATAGCACTTATATTATGAAATGTGTACTGATATCTCATCGTTTCGGCATTTATAAGCCAACGCGAGCCGACATAAACTTTATCGTTATTTATGTTTATATACATTTCATTATTTTCGACAATGACTTCATTGCCATCAGAATCAGCAATATTAATATTATCTATTCCTTGTACAACCACGGATACTCCCTTTTCTCGACTAGTATCAATTTCCTCTACCTGTTGGATACCATAGGCAACAGGTGTTTCATGACCCCAAATAATATCTCTTACTTGAATAGTAACACCAATATTATTAGCTAAAGCTTGATGATTATCACTAAAAGCAAACCTTACCGATGTTGGACTTTCGAAATTCCTCGTAGCACTCTCCGGGATAACCGTTCCATCCCCATCTCCATACATAAAATGAGAAAAAGAGTAGATGTCTGAACCATAATCAAAAAAAACTGCAGATTGCGGAGTATCAATACCTGTGCCATATATATAATAAGTAGGTACCGATGACAAGTCTGTTATTGAATCTTGAAAATCTATTGCATTGTAGAAAATGCTCTTTGTTATTTCTGTCCCATCATATAGACTATACGGTCTCTGAGATAATAAATTTCTGTATTCATAACTGTCTAAATACTCATAGTCAACCTCATAAATCCCGCGAACCGCAATAGGATTGTAAGGATGGTTTACTGTCGGCATAAGTTGATATGCTGATGAATAATTATCTATTATCTCTTTAATATGCTCATTCATCAACAAACTAGCCGGAAACTCCATTGTTTCTCCCGTTTCAAAACCTGCAATTACCTTTGTCGAACCTAAGTAGGGGGTAGCTATTGTTATAAGTTTTTGCACTTTATCTCTATTGTCATCGCTTAAATTAATATACTTTGACGATAAAAGCCCACCCATACTATGCGCCACTATGATAATCTTATCATACTCTTCGGTAAAATTTTCGAGCAACTTCGCATTGGATGTATTGTCCAAACGCCAATCGTACATAAAAAATTTAACATCGTACTCATTGCTGAACTGAGCTTCTAAAGATGCATATAAATAATCATATGAGTCTTGAGCACCTTTATAATCATTTATTACTTCTACATCACTCACGCCTGGTATTGGCTGACCTTCCTCATCTAAGAATAAATGCGGTTTCATATTTACTAAAAAATGTTGTAACGGAAAATTCCAAAAATCAGGTTCCCATACCTGCACACCGTCAAACTCTAACCGGCTACCCATCATACCATGCATTACTATAATTGCATCCTTTTTAATAGTAGTCTTCAAACCACCTTTAACCTGAGTCTCCGGGCTGTTCACAGCCCAGCAGCTCATACTGTAATCCCCAACGGCGTTCCCATGAGAAGCCCTAGGAACAGAAACCTCCCAGTTATTAGTTCCACTGATTTTTTCCGCAAAGTGCTTAACTCTCGTGCTTTCACCTCTTGAATCCGCCCAAACCCAAAAGAAAAGTTCGCTTGGCACACTTACGTCTCGGTATTTAACGTTCTTGGCCAGTATCCTAAA
>JAITVH010000085.1 GCA_031285905.1 Prevotella sp. | reverse complement strand
TTTGCTATTAGTTGCAGTACTACAGAGGAATCTGGCATCTATGGCGATTGGGGATTTCCATCGGAAAGTGCTTATGGAGAAAAGTATAAAGAATATGATGAAAACCCTTTTCTTGAGGTTAAAGAAAATCCTATATCAACCTTTTCTGTGGATGCTGACGGGGCGGCGTATGCAAATATGCGCAGATATGTCAATCTGGGACAATTGCCACCAAAACAATCGGTAAGGATAGAAGAATTCATTAATTATTTTACGTTTAATTATCCGGAGCCTACAGACGATGAATCAATCTCACTCAATAGTGAGGTGGCGACTTGCCCATGGAATACCGAACATCTACTCATGCGTGTAGGCATAAAAGGTAAGACTATCGAAGAGCAACAATTGCCTCCGAGTAATTACGTTTTCCTTATCGATGTATCCGGATCTATGGATTCTCCCGACAAAATAGGAATCTTGAAAGCAGGCTTTAAAACTATGGTCGATAATATCAGGAATGAAGACAAAATCGCAATAGTTACCTATGCAGGGAACGCAGGTGTATTACTTGACTCTACTCCTGGCAGTGAAAAAGATAAAATAAAAGAAGCGATCGATAAACTGAACGCCCGTGGTACTACTGCCGGATATGAAGGTTTATCTACAGCTTACCGTATAGCAAAAGAAAGCTATATAAAAGATGGAAATAATAGAATCATATTAGGTTCTGATGGAGATTTCAATGCCGGCCCGTCTTCTGTGGAAGCCCTGGTCGAACTTGTTGAAAGCAAAAGGGATGAAGGTATATTCATTACTGTACTGGGTGTAGGCGGGGGAAACCTGAATGACCATATGGCAGAGCAAATTGCGAATAAAGGAAACGGAAATTATGAATATATAGACAGTGCTGAAGAAATAGAGAAAATCTTTGTACACGAAAGGTCGAAGTTTTATACAATAGCAAAAGACACTAAGATTCAACTTACTTTCAACCCCGAGAAAGTGAAATCATACAGGCTGATAGGTTACGAAAACAGACTGTTAAATAATGAAGACTTTGAGGATGACAAGAAAGATGCCGGAGAGATAGGCGTAGGGCAGACCATTACTGCAATGTATGAGATTGTTCCGGAAATTTCTCAGGATGAAAATACTCCAATATCTTTTGCCGATTTTGATGTACGCTATAAGAAGACAAATGACAATAATAGCCGCCTTGTTTCGGAGAAAATAGTATATGATAAGGCAATTGAGATAAACCAATCAGGCGAAGATATACGCTTTGCCACATCAGTAACAGCTTTTGGTCTTATATTGAGAGATTCGGAATATAAAGGCACTGCTAATAAACAAATGATTCTTGAACTTGCTGAAGGAGCCGTATCTTTCGACCCACAGGGGTACAGGAAGAAATTTATCGAGTTGGTAAAAAAGATCAAATAGAACTTTCAATAGTGAAATTATGTGAGTTAATCTGTTTTTTCGGAAAAAATAACACGAGAGGATACAGTTGTATCTATTTTTTATTTATAACTTTGTTTGAATTAATAAGAGGCTTTTGATTTAGCCTCTTTTTTATGTCACTGAAGTGGCACGATAATTGTTTACTGTAACAATATCACTTTATTAAACGAATAAAAGGAAACAATTATGAACAATGATTTTAGAAAATATGCTACCAAACATTTAGGCATGAATGGCCTTGCACTGGATAACTATGTGGATATCACCAGTAGCTATATATCCCCTACCATTATCGAGGAGCGCCAGTTGAATGTAGCACAAATGGATGTATTTTCCCGTCTGATGATGGATCGCATCATCTTTCTGGGGACACAAATAGATGATTATACTGCCAATGTGATACAGGCACAATTGCTATATCTGGATTCAGCCGATTCGGGAAAAGATATATCTATCTATATCAATTCTCCGGGTGGCTCGGTATATGCCGGATATGGAATATATGATACTATGCAGTTTATAAATAGCAATGTATCTACTATCTGTACCGGTATTGCAGCTTCTATGGCAGCAGTATTGCTTGTAGCCGGAGAAAAGGGCAAACGTTTTGCCTTGAAACATTCACGTGTGATGATTCACCAACCATTAGGTGGTGCTCAGGGACAGGCTTCCGACATCGAAATCACAGCCCGTGAGATAAGCAAAATAAAGAAGGAACTGTATACCATTATTTCAGATCATTCGGGCCAACCGTTCGAGAAGGTAGAAAAAGATTCAGATCGTGATTACTGGATGACATCTGCCGAAGCTAAAGAATACGGAATGATTGATGACGTTTTATCTAAAAATAAATAATAAATAAGGAATATCCCTCAATAATAAAACGTTGAGGGATATTTTCATAGATATTTCTTTCCAGACCTTTATTTAGAAGTAGAATATATATATACCTTACAACGAACTTATTATATAATATATATTCAATTCTACAATTTACGTATAAAACTAACATACACACTCATTTACTCATAAAGAATAAATGGCAAAAAAAGAAAACAGTACTAGTTATTGCAATTTTTGTGGACGGACAAATAAGGATGTAAATTTCCTTATATCGGGGATGTCTGCCGAAATATGTGACTCTTGCGCCGAACAGGCTTATCAGATTGTAAAAGAAAGTCTCGAGGCAAAAAAGAAATCGTCCCTGGGAATTGACAAATCCCAGCTTCCCGATCCACGCACGATAAAAGAATATCTTGACGGATATATCATCGGTCAGGACAATGCCAAACGATATCTGGCAGTGGCAGTTTACAACCATTACAAAAGAATATTGCAAGGAAAGGACGATAATATAGAGATTGAAAAATCAAATATTATCCTCGTAGGGCCTACCGGTACGGGAAAAACATTATTAGCGCGTACGATTGCAAAACTTTTGAAAGTCCCGTTTGCCATTGTCGATGCCACCGTATTAACCGAAGCCGGCTATGTAGGTGAAGATATCGAGAGTATCCTGACAAGGCTCTTGCAAGCATCTGATTATGATGTTGCATCTGCTGAAAGAGGAATTGTTTTTATAGATGAAATAGATAAAATTGCCCGTAAGGGAGATAATCCGTCTATTACCCGCGACGTAAGCGGTGAAGGTGTACAGCAGGGGCTTCTTAAACTATTGGAGGGCTCTATTGTTAACGTTCCACCTCAGGGAGGACGTAAACACCCTGACCAAAAAATGATAGCTGTCGATACTAAAAATATTCTGTTTATTTGCGGAGGAGCATTCGATGGTATCGAGCGTAAGATAGCCCAGCGATTGAATACAATGGTAGTTGGCTATGCCTCATCAAAGAACAATGCACAGGTAGACAAGGAGAACTTGCTTCAATATGTAGCCCCTCAGGACTTGAAGTCTTATGGCTTAATTCCTGAAATCATAGGGCGTCTGCCAATACTGACATACCTCGATGCGTTGGACAGAAGCGCATTACGCCGGATATTGACCGAACCAAAAAATTCGATAATAAAGCAATATGTCAAGCTCTTCGGAATGGACGGAGTCTCTCTTACCTTCGACGAAGATGTGCTTGAATATATTGTAGACAAAGCTATTGAATATAAGCTGGGAGCCAGGGGACTGCGCGCCATAGTAGAGAATATAATGATGGACTCCATGTTCAACATCCCTTCTACCGGAGAGAAGGAATTACATATTACAAAAGAATATGCCAGAGAGCAGTTGGAAAAATCAGAAATGATAAAACTCAAAAATTCTCATTAAAAAGTTTGCTTTTTTCATAAAAAATAGGCTATTTTAAGTTGGAGATATGAATTTAGGAATATATCTTCGTATAACATAACAGTCTATTTTCTCATTTGATATGCCTGACAAAGACGATAAACTAACGATTGCTCTCAAAAAACATTTTGGTTTTAGCAAATTTAAAGGGAACCAGAAAGTAATTATCCAAAATCTTTTGGATGGAAGAGACTCCTTTGTCCTAATGCCGACAGGCGGAGGGAAATCTCTTTGTTATCAGTTACCGGCATTATTGATGGATGGTACGGCAGTTATTATATCCCCGTTAATTGCATTAATGAAGAATCAGGTAGATGCTATGCGCACATTCAGCGAAGAAGACGGCGTGGCACACTTTATCAATTCTTCACTGAATAAAGCGGCAATAGAACAGGTAAAAAGCGATATCCTTTCGGGTAAGACAAAACTTCTGTATGTAGCACCCGAGTCGTTGACGAAGTATGAAAACATTGATTTCCTACGTCTTATAAAGATATCGTTCTATGCCATAGACGAAGCACATTGTATATCGGAATGGGGACACGATTTCCGTCCCGAATACAGGCGCATCAGGCCTATTGTTTCCGAAATAGGAAAGCACCCGATAATAGCCCTGACGGCTACAGCCACCCCTAAGGTACAGCTTGATATACAGAAAAATCTCGGGATGATCGAAGCCGATGTTTTCAAGGCATCTTTCAACAGGGAGAATCTATATTACGAAGTACGCTCCAAAACCAATAATGTAGATAAGGATATAATAAAATACATAAAGACACAAGGACATAAATCGGGTATTATCTATTGTCTCAGCCGTAAAAAAGTAGAAGAATTTGCAGAAATCCTTCAAACTAATAATATCAATGCATTACCATACCATGCCGGACTGGATGCCAATACCCGTTCAGCCAATCAGGATGCTTTCCTTATGGAACAGGTGGATGTTATTGTAGCCACTATTGCATTCGGTATGGGGATTGACAAACCGGATGTCAGATATGTGATCCATTATGACATGCCGAAGAGCCTCGAAGGCTACTATCAGGAAACCGGACGTGCCGGGCGTGATGGCGGTGAAGGCAAATGTATCGCATTTTATTCCTTTAAAGATTTACAGAAACTCGAAAAATTCATGCAAGGCAAACCCGTTGCCGAGCAGGAAATCGGAAAACAACTATTACTTGAAACTGTGGCATATGCAGAGACAGCCTTATGCCGGAAGAAAGTATTGCTTCATTATTTTGGTGAAGAATATAAACAAAGAAATTGTGGAAACTGTGACAATTGCGTAAACCCTAAAAAACAAGTGGAAGCTAAAGAACTATTATTGACAGCTATAGAAGCTGTACTCGCATTAAAAGAAAAATTTAAGACCGAATACGTTATCAATGTATTAAGAGGTAAGGAGACATCAGAAATCGAAACATATGGCCACCAGGATTTAGAAGCATTCAGTTCGGGAGACGATACTGACGAGGAAACCTGGAATGCAGTCATCAGGCAAGCCCTGATAGCCGGTTATTTTGAAAAGGATATAGAGAATTACGGTTTACTGAAGGTCACCAAAAAAGGGAAAGATTTTCTCAAAAAACCTGCTTCTTTTAAAATAACGACCTCAGGTGAAGAAGATATGGCCGAAGACGACAATATTGATGATGTTGTTGTCAAAGGCGGTGGTGGCGGATCGGCTGTAGATCCGGTATTGTTCTCGATAATGAAAGATCTCCGTAAGAAAATGGCAAAGAACAATAATGTTCCTCCATATGTTATATTTCAGGATCCGTCATTAGAGGCAATGGCTACTATCTATCCTATTACGATGGAGGAATTGCAGAATATTCCCGGGGTAGGTGCAGGTAAAGCAAAACGTTACGGAACAGAATTCCTTCAGATTATAAAAAAACACGTTGAAGAGAATGAAATAGAACGTCCGGAAGATTTACGTGTACGTACAGTGGCTAACAAATCGAAAATGAAAGTAGCCATAGTACAAGCCATTGACCGCAAGGTTGCCTTGGATGATCTGGCAGAATCGAAAGGGATTGAATTCCACGAATTACTAAGTGAGGTGGAAGCTATTGTATTTTCCGGAACAAAAATAAATATTGATTACTTCCTGAGAGAAGTTATTGATGAAGACCATATGGATGACATATTCCTCTATTTTAAGGAAGCAGAATCTGACGATCTGGAAGAGGCAATCAGTGAACTAGGTGAATATTCTGAGGATGAAATACGATTGGTACGGATTAAATTCATATCAGATATGGCAAATTAAAGGATGAAAAAAAAAGCGATTTTCCCGGGTACTTTCGATCCCTTTACTATAGGACATTATTCATTGGTGAAACGATCTCTGGCATTAGTTGATGAGATCGTTATTGCTATAGGTAAGAACGATGCCAAGAAAAGTTACTTCTCGTTGGAAGACCGTATAGAAATGATCCGGTTACTGTATAAAGACGATCCGAGAGTATTGGTAGATACATATGATAATCTGACTGTAGATTATGCAAAAGAGATCGGAGCGAATTTTATTGTACGTGGTATCCGTTCGGTTAATGACTTTGAGTATGAGAAAACGATTGCCGATATGAACAGGAAAATATCAGGGATAGAGACATTTGTGCTTTTTACTGAACCTGAATTGACTCATGTTAGTTCGACAATAGTAAGGGAGTTATTACGTTTTGGTTATGATGTGACTGAATTTGTCCCTCATAATATGGTGTTGAAAACCGGAAAAAAATAATATATACAAAATTACGTGAATTGGCTTTATATTTAAGAAGCTGTATAATCATGTAGAAAACAGACTTAGATGAGAAAATTTACTACATTAATTTGTTTTATTCTTTTTGTATCTTCTCTTTCTGCACAATCCAGAATGACGGACGGGATGCAGAAAGCTGCTTTTTCGATGGCACTTATAGAGAATTACTATGTAGATGATGTGGATGATGGAAAACTGGCAGAAGATGCCATCAAAGCCATGCTGGAAAAGCTTGACCCCCATTCGACATATCTTAGTGCCGAGGAAGTAAGAGAAATGAGCGAGCCGCTTGAAGGCAACTTTGAAGGTATTGGTATTTCGTTCAATATGTTGTCTGATACATTATATGTGATAGAGACTATTGCTGGCGGCCCATCTGAGAAAATAGGGCTGAAAGCCGGAGATAAGATAATATATGTGAATGACTCGTTAATAGCCGGAGTAAAAAGGACAACTAAATTTGTGATGTCCCAATTGAAGGGGCCGAAGGGAACAACTGTCAATGTTAAAGTTTTGCGCAAGGGCGTTTCTGATTTACTCGACTTTAAGATAATACGGGATAAGATTCCTGTTTATAGTGTTGATGCAGCTTATATGGTGGATAAGAACACGGGATATATTCGTGTTGCCAGATTTGGTACTACCACACCGAAAGAATTCCGGGATGCTATCTTGAAGTTGAAAGGGGAAGGTATGAAAAACCTTATAGTCGATTTGGAATATAATGGAGGTGGGTACCTCGAACCTGCGATTGATTTGTCAGATGAGTTTCTGGATAAAAACAAACTTGTAGTATATACCGAAGGACGCAAGTACCCAAGGAAAGATTATACTTCCACAACCAAAGGTCTGCTGAAAGAAGGAAAGCTTGTAGTAATGATAAACGAACATTCGGCTTCTGCCAGCGAAATATTCGCCGGAGCGATGCAAGACTGGGACAGAGGAGTTATAGTAGGTCGCCGCAGCTTTGGAAAAGGGTTGGTACAGAAGCCTTTACAACTACCTGACAACTCAATGATAAGACTCACTGTAACCCGCTACTATACTCCGACAGGACGTTCCATCCAGAAGCCATATACAAACGGAGACCTGGAGTCCTACAATCTGGATGTGATAGAAAGATATAATAAGGGTGAGATGATGCATGCAGACAGTGTTCATTTCCCTGATTCTCTTAAATATACGACACTGGTAAATCACAGGACAGTATATGGAGGAGGGGGTATCATGCCGGATTATTTTATTCCTGTCGATACTTCCAAATATACGCCGTATTTCAAACAGATTGCTATTAGGGGGATCATCAATAAAGTAGCATATAAAGAAGTGGATGATCACCGCAATGATATTTTGAGTAAATACCCAAATAAAGAGGATTTTTATAAAAAATATACAGCCTCCGAAGAGCTGCTGAAAAAAGTGGTTGATGCGGCAAATGAAGAAAAGATACCATATAATGAAGAAGAATACGACATATCGAAAGATGTTATAAGTTATCAACTGAAAGCCTACTTAGGAAGGGATGTATATGATATGGAAGCATTTGTCAGGATACTGAACGATGATAGTGAATCTTTCAAGAAAGCATATGAAATAATAAAGGATGACAAGATGTATAATGATCTTTTGAATAGAAAATAGAAATACATAAATTACATATAGAGAAAAGGTGTTCGAAATGGGCACCTTTTTTTATGCAATGATCTTCATCTTTATTTTAGAAATTTATCTATAGTAATAGAGCCGTTAGCTTTTAGCCATTAGCTGATAGCTTTCAGAAAAATGATCTTTGAATTAAAAATCGACGGAGTCAAATAATGAGAAATTACCCCACCCCAGCCCTCCCCAAAAGGAGAGGAGGTAGCGAAGCCACAAAAAAGAAGGAATAAAAAGGCTAAGAACTAACGGCTATCAACTAATGGCTGAATAGTGTTACCTTTGTTACTTTTTAGTTAAAACTGGTACTGTCATGCTGAAGAATGAAGCATCTCTTCGCCGATAGATAATAGTAAGAGATCCTTCTCCCTCAGGATGACAACCAACAGTCACAGAGTTGAAATATGTGTAAAAAAAGATAAAAAGCTAAGAGCTAACGGCTATCAGCTAATAGCTGGAATCTGTTACCTTTACATACGCTTCGCTCCTGTGACCGTTGGTTGTTACTTTTTAGTTAAAATAATTATAAGTGGCGGCTGTTGATTCATCTGAATAATTGATATCTTTGATAGAATATAAGAATTATATTATGAAAGTTCGGCACAATAAAAAGTTTGTTTTTGGAGTAATTACTTCATTTTCTGCTGTGTCTTCTGCCTTTGGACAGGGGCAACAGTCTGATTATCCAAATATTATTATAATAATGGCCGACCAGCTACGGGCTGACTTAATGAAGCGAGAAGGTTATCCATTGAATACAATGCCTTTCGCTGATGAGCTGGCAAAAAAGGGAACATGGTTTGATAAAGCTTACACTGCTGCTCCTGCCAGTGGCCCTGCCCGGGTTTCTATGTTGACCGGAAGGTTTCCGAGTGCGACCCATGTGCGCTCCAATCATAATATCCGGGATGCATTTTATACAAAAGACCTTTTTGATGTAGCCAAAGAGCAGGGATATATCACCGCATTGATAGGGAAGAATCACTCTCACCTCTCTGCTGACCGTGTTGATTACTGGAGTCCTTATGATCATAATGGACAAAGCACAAAAAACAAAAGCGAGATAGGTAAAGAATTTGATAAGTATCTGGGAACATTGGATATGTATGCTAATATGGAGCCTTCACCATATGGTGTGGAAGGACAACTACCCTACCGGATGGTAGATGATGCTTCCAAGTGGATTGACTCTGTATCTACCAAACCTTTCCTGATGTGGTTTTCTATTGCAGAACCTCATAATCCGTATCAGACCTGCGAACCCTATTATTCTATGTTTCCGCCCGGGATTCTCCCGGAGATGGGCAGTTCGGCTAAAGATCTAAAAACAAAAGGCGAAGAGTATGAGCTGCTTGCCGAAATGATGGAACAAGGGCATGTAGGTTATCAAAAAAATCTCCAGCAATTGCGTTCCATTTATCATGGAATGATGAGGATGATTGATGATCAATTGAAGCGTTTTGTGGAAGAGCTAAAGAAAAAAGGGATATATGATAATACCATCATCTTGTTTATTGCAGATCATGGCGATTACGTAGGCGAATATGGACTAATGAAAAAAGGAGTGGGCTTGGATGATGCAATTGCCCGTATTCCAATGCAATGGACTGGCCCGGGGATAAAAGGATCTGCTAATGCACATGATGCGCATGTGAGTATTATAGATATTTTTCCTACCATCTGCGAAATAATAGGGGCTGATATCCCTGTGGGAGTACAAGGACGTAGCCTTTGGCCTCTTTTGCAAGGAAAGGAGTATCCTAAGAAGGAATTTGAGAGTATTATGGTTCAGGATGGATACGGGGGAATGTATTATACTAAGGCTGATGGAGCAGATTATAAAGAAGAAGGAGCAGTAGGCAAAAAGGGCCTATTCTTTGATGAACTTAATACATGGACACAAAGTGGAACTATGCGGATACTGCGTAAAGATAAATGGAAATTGGTTTATGATATGGATGGGAATGGCCAACTATACAATATGAAAGATGATCCTTCTGAATTGAATAATCTCTTTCTGAATAATACGTATTCAGCCGTAAAGAATGAAATGATTGAGAATCTGCTAAGATGGGATATTGCTACTCAGGATCCTTTACCTATACCCCGACACCGATATCGTTTCAAGAGGAATAAGCATAATTACTTATTCACAAAATAATGAAATATGTATATCCCTGTTAAAGAAGAACTTATTTACTAAAAATAGTTAGTCTGACAACCATGTTTTTGTATTTGTTTCAGATTTTACGAAATTTGTATTGTCAATGAATTGAAGTATGAAAGAAAAGCTATTGGATTACAACGAAATAAGTAAAATGAGCCCTATTCTCAGAGGCCCATTGGAAAAACCTCTTGTGAAGTTTGCGATGAAGCTGACCGGAATGGATAAAGTCAACCGTATCTATGATGCCTCTAAGCAATATGAAGGAGTGGAGTTCTGCAAACACTTGCTGAAAGACGTTGGAGTTAATATTATAGTAGAAAATGAAGATGTAATCAGACAATATGAAGGTAAAGCCTTTATTACTGTCTCAAATCATGCATACGGGCATATAGACGGTATAGCTGCCATTGCTACGGTTGGCTCTATTCGTCCCGACTACAAAATGATGGTAAACTTCATTCTGGGAATGATAGACACTATGGCTCCCAACTTTATAGCTGTTAACCCATTCCAAAGCGGAAAAATAGCGAGTAAATCAAGTTTTGAAGGAATTAAACAATCTATCGATCATATCAAGAATGGACATCCACTTGGTTTCTTCCCTGCAGGAGCTGTATCGAAAACAAAAGTCAGGCACTGGAAAATGGAAGTAGAAGACCGCGAATGGCAAGAACCTGTGCTTAAACTGATAAAGAAATCGAAAGTGCCGGTAATACCGATGTATTTCAGTGGAAAAAACTCATGGTTCTTTAACTTTCTCGATCTGGTAAACTGGCGATTGCGTACACTCAGACTTGGACACGAAGTGTATAACAAAAGAGGGAAAAACATACATCTCAGATTCGGCGAACCAATATTACCGGATGAACTGGCTAAATATTCCGATATAAAAGAGTTTGGTGAATTTCTGAAAGCCAAAACATATGCCTTGGCAAAACCAACTGACAAAATGTAGTTCGACGTAAAGACTGCCAAATGTCAGAAGACGAGAGACAGGCTTACTCTGCACTACCTAGATATGATAAATCATTTATTCTCGGATCGAATATAGTAGATTCACCTGACGGAGTGATTAGTAAAGCGAAAGGAATGCCTTTAATTCCATATTTTTGAATAACTTCTTTACTCTTAGCACCTGTAACCAGACTTCGCCATGGTATTTGTTCTCTCTTTATCAGCTTTTTCCATGCATCCTTGGCATCCTCCTCATCTAATGATACATAAACAATCTCTAGAGAATTTTTGAACTCCTTATGTATTTCTTTATACAGAGGGATAAGCTTATGACAAATCTCGCAATCTGATGCCGAAAAAATTATCAGGTTATCTTTCTTCGGATTCACTATTATCGGTACCATTTCGCCTGTCATACAGTCTTCCATATCCATATTGCTGAAAGCTAACTTTTTAGGTTCTTTCATATAGTTTAGTACATCCTCCCATTCACGGGGATTTCTCACAGTAGTGGCAAATGTTGCATAGAATTGCTGGAAGTCATCCATTGTGAAATACTTAACCTGTTTTCTCAACAGTTTAACCACCTTGTATAGTGTATATGAGCCTGGATATTCATTTATAAGTTCAAGCCAGTTTTTCATAGCCTCGTCGTGTGGTATATCATTTTTCGCCCAATTGAAATATTCATTAAGAAACAGGATCGATCTGCATATTTCGGGTGAACTCTCGTCTTCTATCATGAAGAGATGATAATAGCCTGTCCCTGAGTCGGTATCCTTCTTATATACATCTTCAAATGTTGCATATAGATTAATAACCTTTTTATTGTCAAAAAGCAAGGAACCGCTGGACTGGTCATAGTCGCAAGTGAAGAGCATGCCCGGATTTATTGAGGCTGTATCTAGAGTTTGTTTACAGCGAAAGTTGGCAGAAAGATAATTAAGAAACACAACATCGGGTATTTCGAATATCCACTTCACACTATCTGTTGTATGACCATCTATTAAGCGCATCGTCTGGTCGGGCATTAGCATCGATAATGCTATAGAATCATATTTTATATCTTCTATGTATAGATTTAGCTGTCTGTCTTGTGCATATGATGATACATTAACAGATAATAATATAAGATATAGCAGTATAGTCCTTGTTTTCATAGTAGTATAAGTTTATTCTCAATATATAAATATACGTAATATTCTTCTAAAACTCCAGCTGATCCTTATAATTTCTTGAATTAGGATGAGGTACGCCAAAGACTTTACTAGATATCTCTTCTATTACTATCTTCCATATCTTAACATTTTTTACTGCAGGTTCCGAATAGGTGAATGAACGGGAAGAGTATTGTTTCATGGTGATATCCAGCGCTTTCACTTTTTCGCTATACTCTTCTTCAAATACAACTTTCCCACGACAAATCACACTGCCTCCCTTCATTCGGTAGCTACAGGCTACTTCTTTATTCTGATATGTCAGTTGTGGCTCTGTGCAAAAAGTAATACATACATTCGGATTCTTTTCCAATGCACGTATACTTGAGCCTTCCTGAGCCGAGTGCAGATAAATGATATCTCCCTCATATCCGAAATTCATTGGAATAACATAAGGCATACCATCTTCGTCAATCATACCCACATAGCATACCTGATTCTTTGTTATTATTTCATCTATTATTGCTCTTTCATCTACCGTTACTGTCAACATAAGTCAATACATTTTAATATTATCAGGTAACAAAGAAAAGGAGTTTTGGGCAAATATAACAGAGGTAAGCAAATCAATTTGGGAATAACACTAAAAGAGACCTCCATCCGCCAATCTAAATTGACCCCTTGGAGATTTTTTGTTTAGGAGTAAAAAAAGCCATCATTTTTTGTTTGTAAAAAGCCATCATTTTTGTCGGTTTTTACTAATTAATTTTTACAAATATAAACATTCCTGATTAGATTTTTTGCGTCTGAGTGATTCACCGAACAACTCTACTCTGACCGATTGATGTACTATCCTGTCCAATACAGCATCGGCAATAGTTTTCTCCCCGATAATGTCATACCATTCTTTGACCGGTATCTGGGATGTAATCAGCGTAGACCTTTTGCCGTGCCTGTCTTCTATGATATCCAGCAATGTAACTCTTGCCTGGGAGTCAAAAGGCTGTAAGCCAAAATCATCCAGTATAAGCAGGTCTGTCCTCTCTATCCTCTTGAGTTCGGTCAGGTTAGTGCCTTTGGCTTTAGCCAGTTTAAGCTGGCCCATCAACTTGGCTGTTGAAGCATAGAGCACCCTGTATCCCATCTGGCAGGCATGGAAGCCTAATGCCGATGCCAAATAGCTTTTTCCTGTTCCTGTACTGCCTGTAATAAACAGATCCTTGTGTTCTTTGATAAAATCCAAAGAAGCCAGCCTGTGCACTTCATTTTTATCCAGTCCCCTTTCTACAGCGTAGTCCAGTTGTTCCAGTGATGCTTTGTAACGGAAGTTAGCCATTTTAATAAGCCTGGTTATAGACTTGTTCTTACGATCGTCCCATTCACTGTTTACCAGCATGGCGATGAACTGGTCGGGTGTTAATGTTTCCTTAATAGAGCCTTCCAGGTTAGTCTTAAAAGCCTCATACATGCCAAATAGGCGCATTTGACGTAATTTATCCAATGTTTGATTGTTCATGATTTATTTTTGATTTAAATGTTTACTGATAATAGTCTTTACCTCTGATATTTTTATGATTGGGTATACGTGTGGCTTCATCTTCCAGTTTTAGCTTATCCAGACGCTTGTTCAGTATCTCTTCTATTACCCTGTAACCGTATTGTCCGAAAGATTGGGCGCAACGGCATGCATCTATCAGCCGTTCGTTGCCTACCCGCCTGGAGAAACTCAATATGCCCGAACTAGACTTGTAAGCCTGCTCAGGATATGTTTTTTCCTCCAGTACTTTGGCTATGTACTCTGCCACATCCTCATGTATATCCATAGCCTGGGAGATAAACTTCTCGGCAGACCCACTCGGTCAGGAACTGGTGTTGGGAGGCCAGGTGTTCCGTGTTGGTCGTATATTGGTATTTACGCCTATTACGCACATGCTGGGCAATAAGTTCATGGCGGTAGTAAACTTCCACAGACTGCGATGAGTAAAGAACTTTGACTGTTTTACTGATGTACTTATAGGCTACGCTGTAATAATGGGTATCCACCCCTAAACGTATATATCCGTTCTTCCAGACGGTTAATTGGGCCTGCTCCTTTAACTCATAACGTATCGGGTTCAGGTCCTGCAACACATCGCGCTCAATCTCCTCGAACTGCTGGCGGCGGCTGTACTCCCGTTTATACATAGGAGTGTTGTTGTGTATCTCTAGGGCGACCCTAATAGCAGCGTTCAATGAACTCAAGTCATAGAAGATACGCTTGTCCAGCTTGGTAAAGATTGTTTTATATACTAACTTTACTGCACCTTCCACCAGGGACTTGTCCCGTGGTTTATATGCCCTTGCCGGAAGGACAGTCATCGAGTAATGTTCGGCAAAGCAGGCGAAGGACTCGTTCAATACCGCTTCATATTTACTGCCCTTGGTTACGGCAGCTCTCAGGTTATCGGGTACAACTACCAAAGGTACGCCCTCAAAATAGATCAAAGCGTTCTCACAGGCTCGTATAAGATCTTCTTTCTTCTGGCTGGATACTGCTTCTACATAAGTAAGTTGACTACATCCCAGGATAGCAACAAAGACTTCTACCTCTGTCTTGGTACCGTCACCATTATCCAGATCTAGTTTTTGACCTGTAAAGTCAATGTACATCTTATCACCGGCTTTATGTTCGATGTGCATGACCGGACGATGCTGGGCTAAATACAGACGGATAAAGGCACAGAAGCGGGAGATACCGTAACCTTCCGGGTACTTCTCTATATACTCTCTGTAGAGCATCTCTTTGGTGACGCCCTTACGCTTGAGCTCCCTGCATATACCCGGAAGTAGAGCCTCCAGATCAACTTGCCGCTGGCTTTTCTCCGGATGGGAAGCCACCAGAAACTTTTGGGATAACTCAAGGTCGCTCATCGCTGAAAAGGCATCGTAACTAAGGCCTGAACTAAGGAATATGTGCAGGTACTTCTTGATGGTGTTGCGTGAGATAAACAACATACCGGCAATGGCTTTGGTACCTTTGCCCTGATTGTAAAGACGGATTACTTGTCGTAGTTTTAACATACTAATGGTTTTGTTAGACATGATGATAAATTTTTGTTGCTCAGAGTTTAAGTAATAAAAATTTTAACACTTTAAAACAAAACTGACAAGCTTCTGTTTTACTCTTCTTTCTCGGGGGCTATTTAAACTGTAACCAGGGGGTCAGTTTAGATTGTTACATGGGGGTCAATTTGGATTGGCGGGACGGGGTCAACTTCAGCAAATTTTTCCATAGTTGAGCAAAAAGATTATATGAAAGCATGTATATCTTTTACTATGGCAGCACTTCTTTTTCCTTTAGATATTGAAGCTTGGGTAAATGCAACAGGACGCTGCTTAGTGACTAACTTTACTCATCAGGAAAGTTTCATTATTAATATTATAAATTGTGCCTATCATTATAACAATGAAGAATATGTAAATGCCCTTTTGAATAACCCTAACTTTCAAAATTTGCCTGCAAATAGTCCTTTTGAACAACTCATTGATTCAGTAATAGCTATTTCCCGCCATAATAACGAAGAGAAAGAAATAAGAATATTTGATGATTTAAGTGGAGATGAAATTCCAATCTCATAGTTTTTAAATAAGTAAGAAATCATAATATTGAAATTTTGGTGTATATTTGGAAGCCCTATTAAAGTATAGGGTCTAAATAAATTATTGTTAAACATTGATTTTGTTATTGTTATATTAGTTCTACAGAAAGTTCTACACTTTTGGTGTTTTGTAGAACTTTAGGCGAATAAGTACGAATAACGACGAACAATAGCGGATAGTTTAAATAGGTGTGGAATCCTCTACAAACCGCATTAAAACAAGAAAAGCCACTGATTCAGTGACTTTTCAAATTCAAAACTTTTTCAGTTTTCGTGGTCCCACTTGGGCTTGAACCAAGGACCCCATGATTATGAGTCATGTGCTCTAACCAACTGAGCTATAGGACCTCGATTTTCAGTAATTATTCTGAAATCGGATGCAATATTACTGCTTTTTAGCGAAACAAACAAACTTTTTTAATAAATTAAAGCACATAAAGTATCGAAAAAATCAGCTATTATCATCAATAGAATTATATATAATTCAAAATCAGTGAAATTGAGACTTTAAATTATCAAAACAAATTTGTAGTCCTGCCGATCATTAAATGTATACCCTAATTGATTTAAATTGTATCTTAGTAAAGTTTATATGAAGAATCCTTATCTTTACCGATGTTTTATCTATCAATCACCTTCTGCAAGAATTAAAACTGAGATACACTTTTACAACAAAAAAGCAAATTAAAACAGATTGACACTAAGCAATACCAAGCTCGATTTATCTAAATAATTATTAATCCGTCTAAACATTGGGGCATACATCAATTTAAGCCCTTTTTACCAAATATGAGCACGAACAAACAAATAGAACACCTTTCAAAACTGGCATTTATATTCAGTCTGATAGGCCTTTTCCTTATTCTTATCCCTATATTATTAATCTCCTTTATGTATGCCTATGATAACAAAGTAGACCCGGGTATACTTATGTTGATAGGAATAATATTGCTTACCCTCTCCATTCCCATGGCTATTGTTGTCATATTACTTTATATCTTTACTCTGGGAGCATCGATAACAGGATTATATAAGGGAGTGAGTAAGACTCTCAATATGATCACCCTTATTATTTCAATCTTGGCAATTATAATATCTATTATCGGTACATATCATTATTTTGATACCACCATAGAACTCATAGATACAATATCCCGATTAGGCTAAACAGAAAAGAGGATTCAATGAACGAATCCTCTTTTTCGATGTCAACAATTGTCAACTGTGTATAAAAATGAAAACCTGAAATAAATACTTATATTCCCTTTGTTGTTATATGGTGTTTATCAATAGACACTAAATTCATAAATACGTGCTGTACTGCCTTCGCTCTGATCAGGCTTTGTGATCCACAGACGCACATATCTTGCCTTTTGCGGAGTAGGGATTAACCGTTCTGTTTCGTCTGCTGTGTTATCCGATACAGCATCTACAGTCTTCCATTCATCACTTTCATTTTCTTTAACCTGCAAGCTATACTCTTTGGTTATATAATCAAGCGATTCAAATCCGGCATGAAGTACTTTCCATCCTTTTATATCTTCTGCCTTACCTATATCTATTGTGATGTATTTAGGATGATTGTCGCTGATGTCGCACCATTTAGTCAGGTAATCGTCATCGATGGCAAATTCAGCCCTTTCTCGATTTCCAACCTCTCCTGATTTTGCAATCACAGTTTTACCAACTAACAAGTTACGGTTTAGGAAACCACTTTCATCCAATCCTTTTTCCGGTAATCCCAGATTCATAAGGTTAGTAGCGGCATACAGATTATTGTTGTTGTCATTGACTGCTGTTGCAGCAAATACTACTACTCTTGGGTTCTTAGGTAAGAATACTTGTTTTGCTCCTTTAGGCAAATCAAGAGAGACATAGAACATAAAGGTATACTCATGTGCCAGATCTTTGTTTCCTGACGAAGTATGCCTGTGTGTACCTACATAAGCAATATCTCCAGCTTTGAGGAATGCCTCTGTATGGCCTGTATGTCCCCATTGGCCGATAAATCCGGAATAAGCAGGTATTAAAGTCTCATTCGCTTTTCCGTCAATCAGGAATGTTTCTTTTATATCTTCCTGAGTGGATGCTACAAGGAATGCAATCTTGTTGTATTGTCCTTCAGGAAGGTTGATTGTATCGCCCTGACATTTCACACCATTTACTTGATCACCCGAAGCTATTTTAAAGTTTATTCCCTTTATATCAATTTCTTCAGGGAGTAATTCTGCTGCAAAGCTTCTTCCGCGTCCATCGAAATTAGCGTCATTCTTAAATGCATTGAAGGTTGCGGTTTTCATGTTATACTTCAAATCGATAGGAGTAGATACAGCCTCGGTCAACATTGCTTTTGGCGAAGATAGCTTCACTTTAATTGTTTTGATGCTGAAAGGTTTAATCTCTACATTTAGCTTATTACCACTGAAAGCTACATTTCCTTTATCGTCTTCTACACCATTCAGTTCTTTTGCAGAAACAATATCTCCGGCAAAACTTAATGAAGCCGATTGCTCTCTTTCCCCTGTAGTTTCGTATAGACGGATAACATATTCATCCGATTTTTCAGCCTGCTTGATCGCCCTAATAGCTATATTCTCGTTATCGATGTTTACAAAAGAGAATGATTTACCCAATGTTCCGGCATGTTTGTCTGTTACAAAGGCTTTCATTGGCTGATTCAGTATTTCAGCTTTCAACACAGTTTTACCATCATGATAGCAACCTTTGTGTCCCATGATAGAATAAGTAAGTAAATGATGCCCCATATCCTGTTTATCCTGATATCTGTAACCTCCTTTAGTCTTTGGAGTATGGAGAAGAGTCAATCGAAGTGTATTATCGTTCGGTTTGTCCCATCCGTATTTACAGTCATTCATAATAGATACACCATACATTCCGTCTACATCTGTCAGGTCGGCCCATTGCTGTGCATGTACCTCATATTCTATATCAGTATTATTATCTCTCTCTACTGCACCTATGCCCAGGTCATATGTTGCTTTAGGATTTTTGACTGCCAAAGGAAATTCGGCTTTCAACAGCGCGTTAGTTGTCTGCCAGTCTATTTCGGTTGTCAAGTCGATACGATCGTTTTGTCCTCCTTCATTTAGTCGGATATATTGTTTAAATGTGGATTCTCCATATTTTCTTTCCACACATAGAGCAGCTCTTACAGTACCTCTTTCGGCAATCGTGATTTTCACATCATCAGTAATCGAGATCGGATCTTTATCCATTTCTCTCTTCAAAATTTCCCATGCAGGCCAGTTAAACGATTCATTCTCTGTGAACAATGCCAGACGAATGGCTTTACCCTGCTCTACCAGTTCTTTATCATTCCTTTTGTCTATGATAGAAGATATATCCCCATTATTATTTAGAGTGACTTTATAAACACTGTTCTCTATCGTATTGTCAGTTACTTTCAACGCAGAAGAAACATTTCCGCCCGATGTTCTCACATCATATACTGCATAACCGGCAGAAGGCATAGAAGCCGCAACCAGCAATTTGGTTTTGCCGTTTTCGGAAGAGATCAACTGGCTTGGGACAGCCTTTCCGTTTTCGTTATATACAGCGACTTTACTCGTTGTTTTTGGAAAGTTAACCTCCACTTCTACAATGTCGGATACAGGCTGTGCGATAGGGTTATAAATAACCAATGGTGTACCACTAACCTGAGTATTTAAAGCTCTTGATGTTCCACCTACAGAAGTGGTAAGTACATTGGCAAATTGTTTCATCGAGATCAGCTCGTCATTCCATGAAAATTCATATGCCCTCGGGATACTTGTACCTGGCAAGTCATCGTGGAACTGGTGCCAGATCACGCGTTTCCAAGCCTCAGTCAATGTTGCTTTCGGATATTTAACAGCACCGAACCAATCAGCTATAACAGCAGCCCTTTCGGCAGCATCCGCCAACAGTTCATTTTTTCTGTTGTATAGTTTCAATGCAGCCTGTGATGTATAACAACCTGTAGCATGTACGTCCATCAGCAACTCTCCGTTATGTATAGGCAGTTCAGGATGCTTATCAAATGGCAGGTAATCTTTGTACATCTGATCGCTTGTAGCACTGATGATTTCCACAGGGCCATCACCTTTCAGTCCTTTCTCTACTGCACGTACAGATTCTATGGTTGGCGCACCTCCTGTATCTCCTGTTCCATAATAATGGTAAACAGTCTTTATAGGGCTTCTTTCGGCTATTCTGATAAGGTTTCTATTTTTACTTAGATCCATATCGGGCCATTTGGTAGTATAGTTATGAGCATCGGCTATCAGCATAATGCGTGAACCATCAACCCCTTCCCATAAACCTATCTCGAAAGGTATTTTGCTGTTCCCATAGAAAGGTCTGCTACGCCATTGAAGCTTTTGGGTAGAGAATCCTATTAATCCTGAGTGTGCGGCAATAGTGGGTAGTGTCCACCCAAAACCAAAACAGTCAGGCAAGAAAATATCTGTACCTTCCACACCAAATTCGTCACGGTAATAATGTTGTCCGTACAATATATTACGGGTAAAAGATTCCGGAGACGGAATATTTGTATCATTAGCGTCCCATGTACTTCCCGTCACATGCCAACGGCCTTCTTTAATATACTTTTTTATCAATTCGTACTGATGTGGAAAATATTCCTTCATCCAGTAATATTTGATACCGCCTTCGAAGTTGAATACATAATTGGGATATTTCTCCAGTAAGAATAAGTTCTGATTCAATGTTTTCGGTATGTACTCATTGATAGATCGTTGGACATCCCAATTCCATTGTGTATCGAAGTGTGCATTTGATACAATATAAGCTTTGTAGGGCTTATCTTTTTGCTGCGAGAATAAGCTAATGGCAGCAAAAGCTGATAGGGATAATAAAAGTAAAATCCTGTGAATTCGCATGATAGATTATTTAGTTTATAAATGGTTACAATTAGCAGAATAAAGGTAGATAAATAAATAATCACCCAAAGTCTTACTTTGTGACAAAGTAGTATGGATTTGTGTTAGATTTTATGCCAGAATAATCAAATTAATAGAATTAATTTTTAATTAATAGTTATACATACTACCCTCCAATAAAACCCTATGTCTTATTATCCTCTCCGAAGACACTCCTTGAACAGCCTCAAGACTATGTGCGACATGCTCATATCTCGATGATGTTATTTCGTCTTCTTGTGTATCCATAGATAGATCTAAAAAATCAGGTTAAGGGATGGATATCCCTTAACCTGATTACGTATAAATTCAGAACCAAAGTTACAGTATCTTATTTCGCATAACTTACCGCACGGGTTTCACGTATTACAGTGATCTTCACCTGTCCCGGATAAGTCATTTCATCTTGTATCTTTTTTGCAATATCAGTAGACAACTTTTCTGTTTCCACATCGTCTATCTTATCTGCACCTACAATTACTCTCAATTCGCGGCCAGCCTGTATAGCATATGTTTTCAATACACCCGGATATGAGAGAGCCAATTGTTCCAAATCATTCAGGCGCTTAATATATGCCTCTACTATCTCGCGGCGTGCGCCCGGACGAGCCCCTGAAATGGCATCACAAACCTGTACAATTGGAGCCAGAAGGCTAGTCATCTCTACTTCATCATGGTGTGCACCAATAGCATTACATATATCCGGCTTTTCTTTATATTTTTCAGCTAGCTTCATTCCAAGTAGTGCGTGTGGCAATTCCGGTTCATCATCAGGCACTTTACCTATATCGTGTAATAGTCCGGCTCTTTTTGCTTTCTTTACATTCAAGCCTAATTCTGCAGCCATTATAGCACAGAGGTTTGCTGTTTCACGCGCATGTTGTAACAGATTTTGCCCATAAGAAGAGCGATATTTCATTTTACCAACAAGGCGAATCAATTCAGGATGCAATCCATGAATACCCAAATCAATAGTAGTACGTTTACCTGTTTCTACTATTTCTTCTTCAATTTGCTTCTTAACCTTCGCTACCACTTCTTCAATACGCGCCGGATGAATACGTCCGTCTGCTACTAGTTGATGCAGAGCCAAACGGGCAATTTCACGCCTTACAGGATCAAACCCGGAAAGAACAATCGCATCCGGAGTGTCATCTACCACAATCTCGATTCCTGTAGCAGCTTCCAGCGCGCGAATATTACGTCCTTCGCGTCCAATAATGCGTCCTTTTATTTCATCAGATTCTATGTGGAATACAGTAATGGCATTTTCTATTGCTGTCTCTGTCGCTACACGTTGAATAGATTGGATCACAACTTTTTTGGCTTCCTTATTAGCCGTCATCTTAGCCTCTTCCATTATCTCATTGATATATGACTGAGCATGAGATTGTGCCTCATCTTTTAAGGCTTCTACCAATTTATCCTTCGCTTCTTCTGCCGATAAACCTGAAAGAGCTTCCAACCGTTCTACTTCCTGTTTGTGAAGTTTATCCAGGTC
Source organism: Prevotella sp. (assembly GCA_031285905.1). Lineage (GTDB taxonomy): Bacteria > Bacteroidota > Bacteroidia > Bacteroidales > Dysgonomonadaceae > Dysgonomonas. The sequence goes on along the minus strand of JAITVH010000085.1, from coordinate 10,507 downwards.
TTGCTTCTTCTTTTCTATTACTTCAAGCTGGGCATCCAAATTGTTCTTGATAGTATCTGCTTCGCTTTTCTTACGTTGCAGTTCTTCCTGCTTTTGATTCAACGTCATTTCACGTTGTTTGATTTTACTTTCAGCAGCTTGTAACTTTGATGTACGGCTGTTTACCTGTTTCTCAAACTCAGATTGCATTTGCAATGCTTGTTCTTTCACTTCCAACAGCTTATTTTTCTTAATCACTTCAGCCTCTTGCTCCGCCTCTTTAATCTGACGCTTGAACTTTGAATTGGCCATAAAATTCAAAGCTACCCACGCCAAGACTAATCCGGCTATAAAGGCTACTACAATAAATAATATATCCATAATTTTATTTCTCTTAAAAAAACACTAACTATATATAAAAAAGGCACTAATTCAAGTATGATTATTATCTAAACATACTTAAAATTAGTGCTTAAATTTTTTGTACTAATAATAGAATTACTTCACATGGCTCCTTAAATAACTCTCCAACTCTCTGGTTAGTCCTTCAATCTTTGCTTCAAAAGCATCGGTACGCAACTGGCACTCTACTTTATCTGCAACAGCCTGAATCGCCGTCATTGCCATATAATCAATATCCTGCAATGCCTGTGGCGAATCATCCGTAAAATAACTTTTATATTGTCCTAATTTATAATCTATTTCAATCGCAGCTTTCCGATAAACCTCCTCGTCCTTTCTCTTTATACGCAAAGGATATCTCTTGTCTGCCACTCGTAGATTAATAATCAAATGCTCGTCCATAAATTTCAAAATAAATTAAACTTTCAACATGGCGATACATTTATCTACATCCCGCACTAATTTTGACAAGCGCTTCTTGGCTTGTTGTGCATCTTCATTACTTCCTGATGAAAAAGACTTAACAAATTTCAGGTTCTCATAGTTCTTTTTGAGTTCCTCTATTTCACTTGATAACTTCTCTACTTGTGTATCCTTTTGTTCTAATTGCTGCTTCAGATGGGTATTCTCATCCTTAAGCACATCACAAAGATACATTAACTGCCTCATTCTTATTTCGAAATTGGCAAGAAGTTTTTCATCTTTTTCAGCCATAAAGCAAATAAAATGCTACACAAAAATAGCAAACATCAACGAATTAGCAAAATTATCTTCTTTATAAATCATTTTATCAGGACAATCTCTATATCCAAACACAAAAAGAGGCATTTCTAAACAGAAATACCTCTCTAAGCTTTTTTGCAATGTTTTACAACAAAACAACCTGCATATCGTCTTTCAACTCGTTAAAAGCGATTTTACCTTCTCTGGCCAACCATCCCAATGCCGCATACATGTCTTTATCTGTCAACTTACATGTCTTTTTGATTTCTTTCAGCGATTTACCACCTTCTGCATCGAGGTAGGCCCAAATAATACCTGCATTTGTTCCAATTTTTTCTTTCATAATTAGGTGCTCTTAAAAAATTAAACATTGTCTAAAATCATCGGCAAAAATACATAAAATGAGCCACTCCGACAATAATTTATCTATTTCAATCATTAAAATAATAAAATATGGCTAATATTATTAAGTTTTTACGCTTTTGATTATTTGCCAAAATCGTTTAGCTTTGTGTAAAAATAGATCACATTGATATTCTTCAGTAGAAATAAAGAGAAAGAGCATACAGATGAAGAGCTGTTAGAGCTGTTCAAAAAAACCGGTAAGGGCGAGTATTTCCAGGAGCTCTATGAAAGGTATATCCCTCTGATATATGGGCTATGCCTGAAGTATCTCCAGAAAGCCGAACAATCTCAGGACGCTGTCATCGATATATATGAAAACCTTTCGCAGAAAATACAGGATTATGAGATAAAGGTCTTTAAGAACTGGCTTTATAGTGTAGTCAAAAACCATTGCTACCATATATTGAAAGAAAATAAACGTGAAATTATTGTTAATTTCGATTCCCAGCTTATGGAATCGGACGAAACATTAACTCTATTTAGTGAAACAAGGGATGAAGAGAAAGAGAATGCGTTGAACCAGTGTATAGAAAAGCTACCCGAACCTCAACGTATATCTATCGAGAAATTCTTCTATGAGAATAAATCTTATGCTGAGATTGTGGATGAAACAGGATTTCAGCTTAAGAGTGTAAAGAGTTATATACAGAACGGAAAAAGGAACTTGAAAATTTGTATCGAAAAAAGTCTTACAGCATGAACCTCTTAGATTACATAAAAGGACAAAGAAAAGGCTCTGATGCTCACCGGATTGAAAAGAATTCGATGCGCGACCCGTTTCTGTATGAGGCAATAGAAGGCTTTGACAGCGTAAATGATGATCATATAAAGCGGATAGGCAATATACAAAAACAGATAAGAGCCAAATCGAATGCGCAAATAGGTTATCGTCAGGTATGGAGAAGCGTTGCCGCAGTACTTGTACTTGTTATAGGGTTAGGCTGGTATTTTTTGAGCGATTATCATAAATCGGATCTACATGCTCAGAACACCGGAGAAAACAATATAATAGACATATATGTACCTAAAGCCTACTATGAAGAGAATATAGTACCTATTGCCCAACAGAATGCAGAAGTGGCGAGAAAAGCATACAAGCCTACTATTACCAAGTTCAGAGTAGAATCAAATATTATTGACATAACACAGGAAGAACTGGATATGCTGGCACAGAAGAAAGCTTCGGATGAAGATGATACCGTATTAGAAATCTATATTCCTGAAAGTAAGTAATAGTACTTCAAACAGATAGGATTAAAGGATTGAGATTTGTTTCAATCCTTTTTTTTATCCAGCAAATCCGGACGTAGCCTCTCTGTTCTCTCCAATGATTGTTGTAATCGCCATTCTTCTACTTTAGCCTGATGTCCTGACAACAGTATTTCCGGCACTTTCCATCCTTTATATTCTGCAGGACGGGTATAAACAGGAGGAGCCAACAGGTCATCCTGGAATGAATCCGAAAGAGCTGATTGTTCATCACCTATAGCTCCCGGAATAAGACGTACAATAGCATCGGTCATTACTGCTGCTGCCAATTCACCTCCCGTAAGCACATAGTCGCCGATAGATATCTCACGCGTTATCAGATGTTCTCTTACCCTATAATCTATCCCCTTGTAATGTCCGCAGAGAATGATAATATTACGATAAGAAGACATCTGATTGGCAATCTGCTGATTGAAAACTTCTCCATCGGGCGAAGTATAGATAACCTCATCATATTGCCTCTTTTGTTTCAATGCAGAAATGGCATTGTCAATCGGTTCTATTTGCAATACCATCCCGGCCTCGCCTCCAAAAGGGTAGTCATCTACATGGCGATGTTTGTTGGTCGTATAATCACGAAGATTATGCAACTCTATCTCTACCAATCCTTTCTTTTGAGCCCTGTCAACGATAGAACAATCTATCAGGCCTGAAAACATCTCGGGTAAAACACTTATTATATCTATATGCATATTTTTTTTACTAAAAGGTAACGAAAATGAAGAATTATAAATTAAGAAACAACGTTCGACGGAGTCAATTAAGAATGATGAATTTATGTTCGACTTTGTCAATTTCTCTATTTCATTATTTACGACTCACTTACTTGTCAATTATAATTTTAACTAAAAGGTAACAAAGGTTACACTTTTTAGCGTTTAGCGTTTAGCCTTTTGTCATCCTAACGAAAGGAAGGATCTCCTTGATATGAAACGAGATGCTTCATTCTTCAGCATGACAGCACCAGTTTTAACTAAAAAGTAACATAAGTAACACTTTCCCTTTTATTTTTCAAAGAGCACTTTTTGCTTCGTTTTACATCATTTGCTAATATGCTAATTTACAAATTAGCTCATTGATTTACTATAGATAAATTCAAAATAAAAAGATAAAGATCTGTATAATCAATTAATCCACCAACTCTATCACATCCAGATCAGAGATATTCCCCTCATTCAGTACAAAGCGTACCAGTGTACGGACTGTGTGAAACCCATATTTCCCGGCAGCTCCAGGATTAATATGCAGGCAGTTCAGTTTTTTATCAAACATCACTTTCAGGATATGCGAATGCCCCGTAACAAATAGTTTCGGAGGATTAGCATATAATATATTCCGCACACGGGGATCATATTTCCCCGGATAACCGCCAATATGCGTCATTAATGCGTCTACCCCTTCCACCTCGAAACGAAGAAATTCAGGATAAGCAGCCCTTACCTTGCTATCATCAATATTTCCATATACTGCCCTGAATGGTTTACCCAGAGCCTCGAAACGCAAAGCAAGAGTCAGCGAGCCAATATCTCCGGCATGCCATATTTCATCACAGTCGGCAAAATATTTCTCGTACTTCTCATCCCACCAGTTATGAGTATCAGATAATAGTCCTATTTTTTTCATCCTACAAATTTATACAAACGGAAAAGCAAAGTGATAAAACAAATGTTCCCATAGATGTGTATTTCAGATAAGGATCCAGCAACCTGTTTTCCGTGATTCTGAATATATCGCCCAGCAGTTTTATAAATATAACAAAGCACAATAAATAAAGGTATTGATACCAATGCTCTGAATATATTACAGAGTAAACGCCAAAACAAGCCAACGCCCCGAATGTGAGCATCGCATGGTAAACTTTTGCTTTTTTCAGGCCGATACGTACAGGAATTGTGATCTTTCCCGATTTACGGTCATTTTCTATATCGCGCATATTATTCAGGTTCAATACGGCAACCGTTAGCAATCCTAACCCGATGGCAGGCAACCAGGGTATAAAGCCGATGGTATGCGTATGGAGAAAATATGTACCGACAACCGATACCAAACCGAAGAATGTAAATGAGAATATATCGCCTAAACCCTTATAGCCATATGGATTTTTCCCTGCTGTGTATTTTACTGCAGCAATGATACATGCACCTCCCAATACGAAGAAAGCAACAATATATTTCCAATTCATAAATTGTAAAGCAATGTATATTAACAATATACCAACAACACCAGCAAAGCCGATAGCAAGGAAGATAGCATATTTCATTTGTGTTGGCGTTATAGCGCCGCTCTGCACCGTGCGCTTAGGCCCTACCCGTTCACCCGTTATGTCCGTACCATGCTGATAATCACCCAGATCATTTGCCATATTAGACAGTAATTGCAAAACAGTTGCAATCAATATAGTCAAGATAAAAACCGAAATACTGAAAAGCCCTGTACTATAGGCTATACCGCTACCACACAATGCAGTTGCTGCCGCCAGAAACAATGTACGGGGGCGCAATGCTGAAATCCATGAGTTGAATGTTGCCATTGTATATTTTTAGAATACAAATATACAATATTTAAAAAGCGCAATGATTTATTTTATTCAAGCATTCTGGTGATATTTTCCCAATCGAACAAGAAACGGAAACCGAAATCGCTGTATTTCTCTTTTTTGAAAGATGCAAATACACCGATATTTACCAACCGTGTCAGGTTTACTGAATATCCCGCCTCTGTATACAATTTCATCTCTGGGGTATAGAGGTTTTTGAGATGTAGTGATTCGCTGAACATTTTCCCTTGAAGGAATGGCAGGCGTTTCAATAATATATACTTACTTTCATAGTTCAGGTTGGTTCTTATCCAGTATTTGTTTGTGGAAGCTGCGTAATTGTCCAGCAACATAAATGAATGAAATGGAGATTTGAGGTTTACTGTTATATTGGATGTATTGAAATGCTCAAAATCGGCAAAATGTATCTGATCATTATTCCCGAAGAATCCGCCGCCTTCGAGTGTATAATCGAAGTCCGTAAATTCGCTTATCTTTATCCGCTGCCGTATGCCTCCGTATAGCTTATAATATTGATAGTCCCTACCCTCTTTCGAAAAAAATCCTTGGCTATACCTTCCATAGAAAGTAGGAGAGGTATATTTGACATATCTCTTTGCTCCATCTCGAACGATATAGTAAGCATATGGCGTATAATTAAAACCCACTCCGTACAAAGTCCTGTTGAATTTATCATCAGGAAATATATTCGGAGAGATATTACTTTTTTTGCCCCATGTATAGTCTGTATGATTGGCCAGTCCCGAGCGTCGTGCAATTTCAAATCCGGTGATCAATGCAAAGCCATTGAATAAATCGATATTATTAGTAACAGATACATAATCTTTCTGATAGAAGAAATTGTAGTTTTTGCCACGAATCAGGGAACTTGAGAAATTATTCAGCCTGTATATTCCGTTGGGATTATAGTCCTCACTTATCGATCCTGCCGATATGTTCAGTTTGCCTAACCGCATAGGTGCATACGATAAATTGATATCCCCGCCACCGACAAGCCGCTTCCGTGCTGAAATATAATATAGATATGGAGAAATTTCCAGCTTGTTATGTTTATTTATCTTGGTTTCTATGTTAAAGGACTGCCCCATCCATAGCCCATCTACAAAATTATATTCATGTAGTCCTCCCTGTATCAATCCATTATACCTAAATGTAATTTTTGCGGAATCCCCTCCTATCTTCCCGCCATTAAGCAAGTCGCCAAACGAGAATTTCGAATTATGATGATCTCTCCTTGCAGAATCCAGGAATTGTTGTACCGAATCTTTCCTCTGATAGCTGATAATTTCCCTCCCATCCAAAGGTACTACCCGTACCTTTGCCCAATAGGCCGAATCCCGTTTGGCTGCAAGGCTATCCGACTTTGTAGTATATAGTGAATCCCATGCCTGTATTTCAAACTCTCTTTTCTTACTTTTTTTCTGCGCTATTTCGTTTATTATTTCAGTATTTTCTTCAATATCGGTATAAGTGAGAGATGTAAAATAGTTTAATGTAGCACCTATCCCCAGAAGATTAATTCCACCCTCAATACGGTATGTTATAGGCAGATATATATTTTCACCCAGTTTCTGATAAGAAATAGTATAGTCCTGCCTTACACCATATGCATTGGTCTTTAGCTCAGATGAATAGATATGCCATGTACCTTCTGCAATATAGATATACCCTTCAAACAGAATCGGATCCTTCAGCTTAGGTTCCACTTTTATTTTATTTATGTATAATCCTTCTTCTTCGATAAATCCTTCGTAACGGAATTTGTAATAGGAAAAGGCCTTGGGATTTAAGGGCGAAATATACATCCCTACTTTGGGCATATAGAATGATGAATTGATTATCCCCATGGCATCATTGGAGTCCATATTGTCAGGGATGCTGCTCGAAAAAGCTTTCACTGTCTGATCATACTTATCAGGTGCAGTAAAACGTATCTCATTATAAGACTCTTGTAGAAATACCTGTTCTTTAAAGTCTGACAATTTCACCCCTTCTTCCCTTTTTGCCATCTTATCCATAAAAGAGGATATTTTCAATAACTCTGCATTCACCTTTATATATACATCTGCTTTATACTCTTTTACTGCACCGGCATACAGAGGTGCTTTTTCTATGGCTTTCCGCATAATAGGATAGGCAGGATCTTCTTTTGCCGATACGGCGACTTCTTTTAAGGTGACCGGATTTTCCTCCAGTATAATATCCAGGTTATATGCTTTCTCTTTGGGTATGTTTACAATCTTTTCAACACTTTTATATCCCAAGCATTTATATTCTATTGTATATTGTCCTGAACCCAGGGTGGTCTGATAATATCCGTCTTCATTGCATATAAGTCCCTGATTTATTTCTTTTATATATACAGTACTGCCATAAAGGGCTTCCCCTCTCCAATCGGTAATCCGTCCCTTGAAGTTTTGTGCATAGAATGATAATGAGATAAATAAAAATGTAATAACAGTGGATATCCTCATAGCTGGTTTGTTAATTTAACAGAAGTAACTCAGTGAGATAAAATAACGCATAATAGGTCGTATATAATATATCGATTGTCACAAAAATGTTACATTATCTCTTCTTCTTACATATAGTAAGATTATTTTATTATTTTTGCCCCGTAAAAATATATTTAAAAGTTTAAATACTAAAATGCTAACAGTAGAGAAAATTGGTGGAACTTCCATGTCACAATTTAAAGATGTGCTGGATAATGTTATTGTAGGCAAAAGAAAACAAGACGAGCTATACAACCGTATTTTTGTAGTATCGGCATATAATAATGTAACTAATTGGCTGTTGGAACATAAGAAAACAGGCGAACCGGGAGTATATGTACAGTTTCTCGAAAACAGCGACTATAGCGCCGGATTAGACAGCCTTTGCCAGCGTCTTTTAGTTATAAATAAAAGTTTCGAAAATATAGGATTAGATCAGCAAGAAGCCGAAGAATTTATTTCTTTCCGTATCAAGCAGGCAAAGACTATGTTGCATAGCTTGAGCAAGGTGATGGCCTCGGGCTATGTAAATGCTGATGACATTTGCCTTGCCGCCCGCGAAATATTAGCATCTGTAGGAGAGGCTCATTCTGCTTGGAACTCAGTTAACATTCTAAATAACAACGGAATATCAGCCAGATTCATAGACCTTTGCGGCTTTAATGATTCCCTGCCATTAACAATAGACGAGCGTATACACAGGGCATTCAAAGGTATAGATTTCAGTGAGGATCTATGCATAGTTACCGGATACACAAAAGGTACAGAAGGCATTATGCGTGCATTCGACCGGGGATACACAGAAGTCACTTTCAGTAAAGTGGCAGTGGAAGTTAAAGCTGTTGAAGCAGTGATACATAAAGAATATCACCTATCCAGTGCCGACCCCAATATTGTGGGAGTGGAAAAAACAATTCCTGTAGGACGGACCAATTATATAATAGCTGACCAGTTGGCTGATATAGGCATGGAGGCTATTCATCCTAAAGCAGCAAAGCCACTCGAACTGGCAGGCATAAACATACGCATAAAAAATACATTTGAACCTGAGCATCCTGGAACCCTTATTACTAAGGATTATATTTCTGAGATTCCAAAAGTAGAAATTGTATCAGGGACTAACAAAGTCCTCGCCATAGAAATACACGATCCTCTGATGGTGGGCGAAGTAGGTTATGACCTGAAAGTTATGACGATTTTTAAACGCTTCGATGTCAGCTACATACTTAAATCCACCAATGCTAACTCAATAACAATGGTAGTCTGGGATAATTATAAGTCCAGAGAGCTCTTAAATGCACTTGAAGCAGAGTTGGTTAAAGTGGTCTCAGGCATGCCTCAGATACGGGCAGAACGGGTTGCTTTAGTATGCGCAATGGGCACTAACATTGCCATTCCGGGCTTTTTATACAAGGCAGCTAAAGCTTTGTATGACAGAGGCATAAATGTAGAGAGTTTCGGACAGTCACTAAGGCAGGTAAATATGCAATTTGTGATAAGAAGAGAATCGTATAATGAGGCAGTAATAGCCCTTAACGATGAGTTATGTATTGATAAATAAGCAGAAATAGATTTAAAATAAGTGTTTTTTTGTATTTTTTAATTGTATGGAATCATTTTTAATTCTATTTTTGTTAGCCGGAACAATTTAAAGTTCTTGGAAAGAATAATACCTGTTGGACACATACCGTAGTGTAAACCCCGCAGAAATAGACGATTAGAAGTTGTAATATATTAGAAATATTTTTAATAGAAATTGTATTTATTAGAGAATAAAAGTCTATTACCGACGTTAGATATTATTGATCGTGTTAGTCAGAGTGCGATTTTGGGACAAAAATACTTTGAGACAGAAAATGGAATAGTATATTTGTACCCATTTATTTATTGTGCTTTCGAATAACTTTTTTAGGATAATAATTTTAAATATATAACAATATAAAAACAAAATTAATTCACTAAACTTAAATTTATTTATTATCATTATGGAAACTAATCAAAAACCAAGATCAAAAGGCGTTTCAGCGTTCCTTGTTGTTATCGGATGTGCTATTGTTGCTCACTTATTTTTCTACATGGTAGCAGGAGCCGGAGACCCGGAGAATTCTCTTGGAGGTGTTCTAGGCTTTACTAACTTCGATGAGAAAATGAATCCAATAAATAATAATATGTTGGGAACACTTTATCACGGAGGATGGGTAATTCCTATCGTAATCACATTATTACTTACAGTATTTACTCTTTCAGTTGAAAGATTCTTTGCATTGAACAGAGCTGGTGGTAAAGGAAGTACTGCTAAATTTGTAATGAATGCAAAAGCTAAATTAGAAGCAGGAGACATCGAAGGTGCATCTAAATTATGTGACGAACAAAAAGGTTCAGTAGCTAACATTCTTAAAGCTGGTCTTCTTCGTTATGCTGATGTAGAAAAACTAGACCTGAACAATGATGAAAAAGCTGCAATGATTCAAAAAGAACTGGAAGAAGCTACAACACTTGAATTACCATATTTGCAACAAAACTTATCAGTTATCGCTACTATCTCTACACTGGGTACACTGATGGGGCTATTCGGAACGGTACTTGGTATGATCAAGTCGTTCGGTGCAATGTCAGCAGAAGGTTCTCCGGATTCAACTAAACTGGCACTTGGTATCTCTGAGGCCCTTATGAATAC